>CADBRX010000167.1 GCA_902797175.1 uncultured Coriobacteriaceae bacterium
CGACATCGTGGGCGGCATCGAGTGGGTCGAGGAGAACTCCGACGACCCCAACGTGGGCAAGCAGGCCGAGAAGGCCAAGAAGGACTTTGCGGGCACCGAGCTTGCGGGCAAGAACCTGGGCGTCATCGGCCTCGGCGCCATCGGCGCGATGGTCGCCAACGCCGGGCGCAGCCTGGGCATGCACGTCTATGGCTATGACCCGTTCCTGTCCATCAAGTACGCGTGGAGCCTCGACCGCCACGTGCGCCACGTCAACAACCTCTCCGACCTCTGGGAGAAGTGTGACTATATCACCATCCACGTGCCCGCCAACGACAAGACCAAGGGCATGATCGGCCGCGACGAGATCGCCGCCATGAAGGATGGCGTCGTGGTGCTCAACTACGCGCGCGACGCGCTTGTCGACGAGCGTGCCATGGCAGAGGCGCTTCAGGAGGGGCATGTCCGCCGCTACATGACCGACTTCGCCAACTCGGTCACCACCCAGATGAAGCACGCCGTCGTCACGCCGCACCTGGGGGCTTCCACCAAGGAGGCGGAGGACAACTGCGCCATCATGGCCGCACGCCAGCTGCGCAGCTACCTGCTCGAGGGAAACATCGAGAACTCCGTCAACTTCGAGCCAGTCGACTTCGGCCCCATCTCCTGCGACCTGCGCCTGTGCATCTTCCACAAGAACGTCCCCACGATGCTGGGACAGATCGCCGGGCTCATCTCCGCCGAGGGCGTCAACATCGACAACATGTCCAGCAAGAGCCGCGGCGACGTCGCCTACACGCTCATCGACATCACCGGTGCCTTTGACGACGATGCCATCGACAAGATCTCCGGCATCGACGGCATCATCCGCGTCCGCGCCCTGCGCGCCTAGGACATTTCTCGCAACCGCCGCTTCGAGAGGACGAGCGCATGCATGTCCAGCCCATCTCCTGCTTTCGCCCCGCGCCCGAGCGCGCGGGGCGTTTCTCTGCACCGCCCTACGACGTCTTTGACGACGACCAGGCGCGGTCCTACGTACGCGAGCATCCAGACTCGTTCATGGCCATAGACCGTCCCGAGACGGCCTTCGATGGCAGCCAAGATCCCATGGCGCCCGAGGTCTACGCGCACGCGGTCAAGCTGCTCAACGACAGGGTGCTCGACGGAACGCTCCTCAAGGAGGAGCGCCCCTGCATCTTTGCCTACCGCATGAAGTGGGGGGAGTTCTCGCAGACGGGTGTCATCGCCGCCATCTCCGTCGACGACTACCTTGACGGCACGGTGCGCAGGCACGAGCAGGTCCGCGAGGAGAAGGTGCTCGACCGGAAGGCGCACATGGAGGCCGTCACGGCCCAGGTCGGCCCCTCGATCGTCGTGTACCCCGACTTCCAGGCCATCGACGTGCTTGTGGGGCTTGCCTGCACGGCCGAGCCCCTCTACGACTTCACGGACGAGGACGGCGTGCGCCACACGGTCTGGCGCATCGCGCGCGACCTGGCGGTGGAGGCCATCTGCGAGACGTTCAAGCAGGTTCCCCATGGCTACATCGCCGATGGGCACCACCGTGCCGAGGCGTCGGCGCGGCTTGCCCTCGAGGCGCGCGAGCGGGGAGAGGAGGGGCCGCGTGAAGCGTTCCTCTCGCTGCTCTTCCCGGCGAGCTCCATGAACATCCTTGCATACAACCGCGTGGTCAGCGACACGAACGGCCTCTCCGAGCAGGAGTTCCTCGAGGCGCTCGTCCAAAGGGGCATCGAGGTGGGGGAGCCACAGGAAGGCGCCATCGAGCCTGATGAGCGCGCCAGCGTGGGCATGTATGCGTTTGGCGCGTGGCGCAGGCTGCGCTTTGAGAACGTCCCCGACGGGGAGTGCGACCCCACCGCCGCGCTCGACGTGGCGCTTCTCCAGGACCGCGTGCTCTCTCAGGTTTTGGGGGTCATAGACCCCCGCACCGACAGCCGCATCAGCTTTGTGAGCGGGGCCGAGGGTTGTGAGGCGCTTGAGCGCCTGGCGGGGGAGACGGGTGTCGCCTTCTGCATGTTTCCCACCTCCATGGAGGAGATCATGCGCGTGTCCGACGCCGGCATGCTCATGCCTCCCAAGTCCACGTGGTTTGCCCCGAAGCCCCGAAGCGGCCTCTTTCTCCGAAGGGTGTAGGGCGGGCCGTCTTTCGGGCCTGCCGGTAGCTCCGCTGGCGAAGCATCCCCTCTTTGAGGATGGTGCTTCGCCGATTCGTTTGTCGGCAACGGCACCAAACGGGTATAGACCAGTCATCATCAGAAGGAGCAGGCTTTGCCTGCGCTTCGAAAGGAGAATGCCATGGCAGGTTTTGACGTAACCGATGCGGTAAAGAAGGCCTTTCTCGTGGGCGTTGGCGCCGTCGCCACGGGTCTCGAGAAGTCCCAGGAGGTCATCGACGACTTCGTGAGCAAGGGCGAGCTTACCGTCGAGCAGGGCAAGGCGCTCAACGAGGAGCTGACCCGCAAGGTCAAGGAGACCGCAGACGAGGGCAGCGATGCCGTCCTGCGTGCCCGCCTCAAGATGATGACGCCCGAGGAGCGCGAGGAGTGGGTCAAGCGCGCGACCCAGATGGCCGCCGACCTCGATGCCGAGACCGTCACGGTCGACGTGGAGGACGGCGTCCAGGAAGAGGTCGCGGGTGATCCCGAGGCCACCGAGGAGTAGACGTATCTCGTGGCTGGCAACGATGAGCCTCGGATCGACGACGCAGAGGTAGATGACATTTTGGCGAGCTGGCTGCTCGAGGAGCCTTCACGGGGCTCAGGCGGCCAGACCATCGGCCTTCTGGGCGGACGCTACGTGACGGCAAGCGGTGACGCCATCACGCGGTCGACCAAGCTTGCGCGTCTTCGCGAGATCCTCTCGATTGCCAGCCGCTATGACATGCTTCATGGGTTGACGCCCCAGTCCTTCCGCAAGCTGCTGGAGGAGCTGGGGCCAACCTTCGTGAAGGCGGGGCAGATCCTCTCCATGCGTTCCGAGATCCTGCCCGAGGACTTCTGCCACGAGCTCACCAAGCTGCGCACCGACGTCGAGCCCATGGACCGCAACACGATGCTCGACACGCTCCGGGCCGAGTATGACCGCCCGCTCGAGGACATCTTTGACGCCATCGACGACGTCCCGCTGGGCTCGGCTTCGGTGGCGCAGGTGCACAAGGCCCGCCTGTTGAGCGGCGAGCTCGTCGCCATCAAGGTCCAGCGCCCGCACGTTCGCGAACTCATGGCACAGGACATCTCCATCATGCGCTCGCTGGCGCGTCGCGTGGTGGGCTTCATGCCCGACGAGCAGTTCCTTGACATCCAGTCGGTCGTCGACGAGCTGTGGCAGTCGTTTCTCGAGGAGACGGACTTCCTTGTCGAGGCACGGAGCCTGGCTGAGTTCAGGCGCAACAACGCCGACGTCCGCTATGTGGACTGCCCCAAGCCCTACCCAAGCCTCTGCACGTCCCACGTGGTGGTCATGGACTACGTCGACGGCATTCCCATCGGAAACGTCAAGCAGCTCGAGGAGATGGGCTACGATCTCTCCGAGATCGGCACCAAGCTGGTCGACAACTATGCGCGCCAGATGCTTGACGACGGCTTCTTCCATGCCGACCCTCACCCCGGCAACCTCGTGGTGCGCGGTGGCAAGATCGTCTACCTCGACCTGGGAATCATGGGGCGCCTGTCGTCCCACGACCGCGCCGCGCTGTCACGCATGGTCTTTGCGGTGGGAAACCACGACGCGGCGACCCTGAAGGACGGCCTGCTGCGCTTCTCGACGAGCGACGTCTCCGAAGTCGACCATGCGCACCTGCTGGCCGACCTCGACGCCATCATCGCCGACTACGGCGACGCTGACCTAGCCGAGCTGGACATGGGTGCCTTCTTCAACGCGCTCGTCTCGATGGCACGAAAGAACGGGGTCGAGCTGTCGGGGGCCGTCACCATGCTCGCGCGCTCGCTCGTCACGCTCGAGGGCGTGGTGGACACCTTCCTCCCGGGGGTCTCCATCGTGCAGATCGTGACGGACCACGTGCGCAACCACACGAGCGCCCTCGAGCTGGCGGAACAGGAGGGGGAGCGCCTGGCACGGCAGAGCCTCTCGGCGTCGCACGGGCTGCTTGATGCCGCCTCCCAGGCGGGCCTCGCGATGAACATGCTCACGCGCGGGCAGCTGCGCATGAACTTGGACCTAGCGGGGTCGGAAGACCCCATATCGGATTTGGCGCGCGCGGCCGACCGACTGACCATGGGCATCATCATCGCGGGCCTCTTCATCGGCTCGTCGGTGGTGTACTATGCCCGCATCGCGCCCGTCATCTTTGGCATCCCCGTCATCGGCTTTGTCGGGTACCTCATCGCGCTCTTCATGGGCCTGTGGCTCCTTCGGCAGATCATGCACGAGGGACGACGCAAGCGCTGAGAATGGCTGACTCACAAGGGTCTCGGAGCAAGGCAGGGCGGTTTTGTGCGTTGCCAATCGTCCTTTGGAGGCGTTTCTTTTTCGTTTTCCCAGTTGGCAATTCAAGAAACTCTTCCAAAGGACGATTGGCTCTGCCGACACGCAAGGGTCCCACGTGTCTTTTGATGGCGGTTAGCGGATGCCGTTCACGGCGAGGTCGATGACCTTGTAGGCGCCGTCGTAGATGCCGATCTTGTTGGCCGCCTCGATGTTGTCGCACATGAAGGCGACAAGCTCGCGGTCGAGCTGGAACGAGTCGATCATGGCGAGCACCTCGTCGGTGTCGTCGATCTCGTAGGTGCCGTCGCCCACCTCG
>CADBRX010000168.1 GCA_902797175.1 uncultured Coriobacteriaceae bacterium
CTCGCTCTACATCGACTCGCCCGGCGGCGAGGTCTACGCGGGCCTCGGCATCCTCGACACGATGAACTTCATCAAGCCCGAGGTCTCCACCATCTGCGTGGGCATGGCTGCCTCCATGGCCGCCGTCCTGCTCGCCGCGGGAGCCAAGGGCAAGCGCATGTGCCTGCCCAACTCCATGGTCCTCATCCATCAGCCGAGCTCTGGGGTCGAGGGACAGCAGACCGACATCCAGATCGTCGCCGAGGAGACCAAGTACATCCGCGAGCACCTCAACGAGCTTCTTGCCGAGTTCACGGGCCAGCCCATCGAGAAGATCAATGCCGACACCGAGCGCGACAACTACCTGCGTGCCCAGGAGGCACTCGAGTATGGTCTGGTTGACCGCGTGATCACCTCCCGCTCTGACAACGCTGACAACGAGGAGTAGCCGCATGGCCAAGGACGACCAGGAGCTCCACTGCTCATTCTGCGGAAAGCCACGAAGCGCCGTCGAGAAGCTCATCCGCTCGCCCAACGGCGTGTACATCTGCGATGAGTGCGTCGAGGCGTGCGGGCAGATCATTGCCGAGTCCGAGGCGGAGGAGGGTTATCTCGAGGACGTGATGGAGGATTCCTCCTTCCTCTCCGACCTTCCCACGCCGCACCAGATCTACGACGAGCTCTCCCAGTACGTCATGGGGCAGGAGTCGGCAAAGCGCGCCATGAGCGTGGCGGTCTACAACCACTATCGGCGCATCATCACCGGAAACGACCAGGTTTCCGAAGACGAGGAGGAAGTGGAGATCGCCAAGAGCAACATCTTGCTGCTCGGACCGACGGGCACGGGCAAGACGCTGCTCGCACAGACGCTCGCGCGCTTCCTCCAGGTGCCCTTTGCCATCGCCGATGCGACCACGCTGACCGAGGCGGGATACGTGGGCGAGGACGTCGAGAACATCCTGCTCAAGCTCATCACGGCCGCCGACGGCGACGTCGAGCGCGCGCAGGTGGGCATCGTCTACGTGGACGAGATCGACAAGATCGCGCGCAAGGCCGAGAACCTCTCCATCACCCGTGACGTCTCGGGCGAGGGTGTGCAGCAGGCACTGCTCAAGATCTTGGAGGGCACCGAGGCGAGCGTTCCTCCCCAGGGTGGCCGCAAGCACCCCCAGCAGGAGCTCATCCACATCGACACCACCAACATCCTGTTCATCTGTGCCGGAGCCTTCGTCGGGCTGGACAAGATCGTGGCGGATCGCATTGGCAAGAAGGGCGTCGGATTCACGGGCACGCTTGCCAAGAAGGTCGAGGACGACCAGGACAACCTCATGGAGCAGGTCATGCCCCAGGACCTGCACAGCTTTGGCATGATTCCCGAGTTTGTGGGCCGCATCCCCGTCATAACCTCGACCAAGGAGCTGACGGAGGAAGACCTGATGGACATCCTCACCAAGCCCAAGAACGCCCTGGTCAAGCAGTACACGCGCATGTTCGAGCTTGAGGGCGTTCGGCTCGAGTTCGAGCAGGACGCCCTGCGCGAGATCGCACGCAAGGCCATCGAGCGCGGCACGGGCGCGCGCGGCCTGCGCGCCATCTGCGAGGCAACGCTGCAGCAGGTCATGTTTGACCTGCCGAGCGACCTCGACATCACGGGCGTCGTGGTCACGAAGGAAAGCGTGGGAGGGGCGGCGACCCCCAAGATCCTCAAGGAGGGCGCGGCCAAGCATCGTCTCGTTGACGGGATGAGCGCATAGCCTCCCGTGGCGTTGCAACTTGCCGAAAGAGGCCCCGCGAACGCACGCGTTGCGCTCGTGGGGCCTTATCATGTGAAAAGGCATGTTGCGTTCTTGCGGTAACACGAAGGGGTTGATGAACATGGCCGAGGGCGAGAAGCGCAGGGTCAAGCGCGTCTTCATCGATGCGGACACGGGCAAGCAGATTTCCGAGCAGACCGTCGTGACGGATGCCAAGGATGTCGCTACCGAGGTGAAGGTCAAGAACGTCGAGGCGACGGGGGAGGTCGGCAACAAGCGCGTCATCGCCATCGTCTTGTGGGTGGTCGCCATCATCTTTGAGGCCCTTGCCCTCATGTCGCTCATGCAGTCGAGCCCCATCTACGGCAAGCTGCCCCTCTTTGAGCCCCTTGTCTGGATGTGCATCTTCCTCGCCCTCGACCTCGTCTGCGTGATCGTTGCCGGACAGCTCTGGAAGAAGGCAAACCACATCGATCCTCCCTCAGAGAAGAACGCCTTCGAGTTCTTCGTCAAGTCCCAGCTCGGAGCCATCCTCTCGGTCGTCGCCTTCCTGCCGTTCCTGGTCATGGCGCTGCTGGACAAGGACGCCGACAAGCGCACCAAGACCATTGCCGCCATCGTGGCCGCCATCGCGCTCGCCGTCGGCATGGGGACCTCTGCGGACTTCAACCCGGTCTCGTCCGAGGACCTGCAGGCCATGCAGCAAAACGCCATCGAGCTTGGTGACGGCACGGTGTACTGGGGTGAGACCAGCAAGGTATACCATCTCAATCCAAATTGCCGCACGCTGCTTAATTCCTCGACCATCTATTCTGGCGATGCCGCCGCGGCGTATGAGCACGGCCTCTCTCGTCCTTGCAAGTTCTGTGCTGCAGAATCTGGTAGTGACACGCTTAAGAAGATGTCCGAGGCAGGCACGGTGACGGATGCGGATGCCGAGCCCGAGGCGGATGCTGGCGCCGAGACCGAGGCAGAGGCCGAAGTCGAGACGGACGAGGCCGCATAGCTTCTTGGCTGCGCGCAGGCGCGGTCTTATGGATGAAGAAATGATGGTACCCATGAGGTCAGGCAACGCACCTGTCCCCGTGGGTACCATCCCCATCGACGGTGGTTCCCGACCTAAAAGGAGGCACGAATGTTCTTCAGCTTTGGGGAGATCGTCAGCATACTAATGAGCAT
Source organism: uncultured Coriobacteriaceae bacterium (assembly GCA_902797175.1). GTDB lineage: Bacteria > Actinomycetota > Coriobacteriia > Coriobacteriales > Atopobiaceae > UBA1367. Next base: position 2,913 of record CADBRX010000168.1, read on the forward strand.
CATCGTCCCCATCATCTTCGTCGTGGTCATACTGCGCATCGTTGTCAGCGCCATCGGGGGAGCGAATCGCCGTGGGGGCACGGTCAACGACTCCTACCAGGGATGGTTCTACGTCATCCAGCAGCAGCACGTCGGCGTCGTCGAGCGCTTGGGCAAGTTCCACCAGATCGTGGGGCCTGGCTTCCACGTGCGCGTCCCCTTCATCGACCGCGTGCGCGACGTGAGCCTCATGACCGAGGACGAGCACATCACCTTTGACGCGAAGACCGAGGACAACGTCACCATCGAGCTTGACGTGTCCGTTCAGTACCACGTCGACTACTCCCAGCCGGTCGAGGGTCCCTCGGGCATCTACAAGAGCCTCTACACCCTTACTGACCCCGTGGCACAGATGAAGGACTACTTTGCGGACGCGCTCCGTTCCCAGATCCCGAGCCGCACCCTCGACGAGGTGTTCACCGAGAAGGACACCATCGCCACGGCCATCGACGAGGTGGTTTCCGAGAAGATGCTCGAGTACGGCTACGTCATCGTGACCACGCTCATCACCTCGATCAAGCTGCCCCTAGACGTCCAGCAGTCGATGAACCGCATCATCGCCTCCAAGAACGACCTCGAGTCCGCCAAGAACGAGGCGGAGGCCGAGCGCCAGAAGACGGTCATCGCCGCGCAGGCAAAGGCCGAGGCCATGGAGGCCGAGGGCCGCGGCATCGCCAGCCAGCGCGTCGCCATCGCCCAGGGCATCCGCGACTCCATCGACGTCATTCAGGGTGCGGAGCTCGACGCCGAGGAGGCGAACCGCCTCTTTGAGTTCACGCAGTACATCGGCATGATGGAGTCCTTCGCCAACCAAGGTGCCTCGACAGTCGTCCTGCCGTCCGAGTTCTCTCAGACGGCACCGATGCTGCGCGACCTTTTGGTGGCCGATGCGACAAAGAAGGCCGAGCAATAGCCTCTCAATGACATAGTTGGGAGTGGGCCACCACGTCAGGCGCGTCGCGCTTGCCGCGGTGGCCCAAAAGGAAGGGGAGTGGCCGCATGAAGGTCTTCAATCTGTGCGTTCACCTGATCACGTCAGGCGTCTTTGCGGCCAGCGCGCTCCTGCTTTTGGTCTTTACGCTCATGCTTGGGGGCATAGGCGTCATGTTTGGCGGGAACCTCATCCACGTGCTCTTCTTTGCGGTCACCTTGCTTGTGGGCTACGCAAGCCTCCGTGTGGGGAGGGGCGCATTTGCCAGCGCTGCCCTCTATGGGGTGGAACTTGCCGCCTATCAGTCTGCCGAGGTCAAGCTTGCCCTCATCAGTTTGGCCGTCTGCGTGGTCCACGTCGTCTTTCTGCTGCTGTTCAACAGCTTCAGCTTTCAGGAGACCGTCAAGTATGGCTATGGCTTTGTCCTGTTCATAATGGTTGGATTGCTGGCGCTCAATATCGTTTCTCTTGTGTGGTCATCCTCCGCGCTGCGCTAAGGCGCATGAGAGGCATTCGGCCTGAGGCGTCGAGTCGCCAGCCCGCATAGCGGCCGTGGGCCGCGCCAGGCCCCTCAACAACCGAGCAACGCCGCTGAGTTTTGTCTGACGCCGTCACGCACGTCCTTGCCGCGAATCTCATGCAGCCCAGCGAGCGTGCGCTCGATGGAGTCGACGATTTCGCGGGCGGCGTAGACAACGCCTTCGCCAGGCGGCAGGTCTGTCTCGATGAGCAGGCGGTTTTCGGGTACCTGACGTGCATACTCGCGGCCACGACGCGTGGCGAGCATCATCTCGTTTACCGAAAACCAGCAGCCAGCCTTCACGGCACGATGCAGCTCGTCGCTCGTCCCGCTGAACCAGTGGAAGATGCAGCGGCAGTACTCAAGGCAGCCGGCAAGCTCAAGCGTGTCGAGCACGGCAGATGCGGACCGCACGGAATGGATCGAGATGACCTTGCGACCGTGCTCCTCCGCGCCCTCCGAGCAGGCCCGTGCGATCTTCTCGAAGGCACAGCGCTGCCGTGCAAACGATGCCGGGTCTGCATGGGCAGGCGAGAAGTCCAGGCCCACCTCTCCGACATAGGGAGCCTCAAACGCCAGCAGCTCGGCCTTCTCGATGACGTCCATGTCAGCTCGACCGTCCGCGACCCACCAGGGGTGGAGGCCGACGCCTGCCCAGACATTGGGTGCATCGGTGAGCTCCTTTTGCAGGAATGTGTACTCTCGTGGCACCACCGTGTTGGCAAAGATGCCAAGCCCCAGAGCGTGCGCATCACGTGCGACCTGCGAAGCGTTATGCATGAAGCCAAGGTGACAGTGCATGTCAAAGAGTTCGCAGCTTCCGCTCATGACAGGCCCGTCAGGTCGCGGATGACGTAGGAGGCAAGCATCTGGCCCATGATGGGCGGAAAGTAGCTCATGGTCCCCAGGATTGACTGGCCTTCGCGCACAAAGCCGCGCTCGTCGATGGCTTCGCGCTTGCCAAGGGCCTCGCGGGGCTCCTCGTCGCTCCACAGCACGTTGAGCCCCTTGATGCCACGCTTTCGGCACTCCTTGCGCATGACGCGGGCGATGGGGTCGATGGAGGTCTTTTCGATGCGGGAGAAGCGCAGACGTGTTGGGTCCAGCTTGTTGGCGCCGCCCATGGCGGAGACGAGCCGCAGCCCCTCCTCCTGGCACCAGGCGGCAATGCGCAGCTTCTGCGAGATGGTGTCGATGGCGTCAACCACGTAGTCGGGATGGGGGAGCGCCCCCAGCTGCTCCGCGATGCGGTCCTTGTCGATGAAGGCCTGCACGGCGGTGACCTCGCAGGAGGGGTTGATGTCTCTTACCATGTCGCGCATGACCTCGGCCTTGGGGCGCCCGACGGTGCTCGCGAAGGCAAGTGCCTGGCGATTGATGTTGCTCGGCGCCACCACGTCACGGTCAACCAGTACGAGCGAGCCCACGCCGCCACGCGCCAGCGCCTCGGCGCAGCTCGAGCCCACGCCACCGAGACCCAGCACCATCACGGTGCTGGCCTGCAGGGTGTCAAGCCCCTCATCGCCCAGGATAAGCCTCAGTCTGTCAGTTGCCGTCTCCATAGACCAACTGTAGCGCTTATTGCGCCTGCCTGCCCGTTGCGGTGTCAATGGTCATGTTCTGAAAGCGCGCGGCGATGAACTGGTCGGTGTAGTTCTCGTCGACCCATTCCTCAAAGCCGTTGCGCGGGGCAATGCCCTCGTCGCGGGCGACCATGCGGCCAAAGCATGCCACGGTCATGCCGACGTCTGCCGCAAGGTAGATTGCGAGCAGCGAGACGAACACCACCTGGCGCACGGTGGTCGGGTTCCCGATGCGAAAGAGCAGCTCGGGCATGATCAGCTTGGACCACATGAGCCCAAGGCCTCCCCAGAAGAAGAGGAATGGCCAGGCCACCCATTTGGTGATGCATCCGGGTACGCCCGTGTAGTCCCAGGAAACCGCGCCCAGAAACGTCTCCATGCCCCAGCCGGTGACTTGCTCAAGGAGTCCTCCGACGACCATGCCGGCCACGAATATCTGCCAGTCCTTGGCGCCACGCTCCCTAAGCTTCCAACATACGAGCGTGAGCAGAACAGCCCCAAACCCGTAGATGGGGGAGTATGGTCCCCAAACGAGCCCTACGCGGCTTTCGGTGAGTCCCGCGGTGACAAACATCCAGACCTGCTCGAGGACAAGGCCCAAGAAGGAGGCAACGAGAAAGATGACGACGATCTGATACCAGCCAAGGTGCAGATACTGGAGATAGGCCTCGCGGGCCCGTCGCGACGCCCTGCCCAGTTCCCTGCGCTGGGTAGGGGTGAGCCTCGGCTGCTCTCCCACGATCTGCTTGCCGACCTGCTTGGGCGAGCGCCACATGTCAAGCAGCTTCACATAGGTGCGCAGCTGCTCGGCGTACTCGTCTTCCACGTAGCCGCCGTCCACAAGCTGGTCGACCCTCGTTCCGCGACCGAGCCATGCAATGAAGGACTGCGCCCCGTGAATGAAAAGACGAATGACAAAGAGAAGAGCAAAGAGCGAGATGATAGCGAGAAGCATGCGAGACCTTGCCTATTTTTGAGGGTGTCTTTGAGCTGATTACTCTACCCCATTATTTGGGTGGTATCCTATTGCAGTTGCATGTTTCTTACAGAATAGGGAGTTGAGCAGATCGTGGAAGAGATGCCCAAGACATACGATCCGCAAGAGGTCGAGCCCGAGCTCGTTGACAAGTGGATGGAAGCCGGATGCTACCGTCGCTCCAAGGGGGCGGAGGACCGCACCATCGTCATTCCGCCGCCCAACGTGACGGGCGTGCTGCACATGGGCCATGCCATGGATGACACCATCCAGGACACCCTCACGCGCTACTATCGCATGCGCGGCTTCAGCACCCGCTGGATTCTGGGTACCGACCATGCTGGCATCGCCACGCAGACCAAGGTCGACAAGAAGCTCAAGGAGGAGGGTATCTCGCGCCTCGAGATCGGCCGCGAGAAGTTCCTGGATGCATGCTGGGACTGGCGCCGCGAGTACGGCGGCACCATCGTGAGCCAGATCAAGCGCATGGGCTGCTCGATCGACTTCGAGGACGAGCGC
>CADBRX010000169.1 GCA_902797175.1 uncultured Coriobacteriaceae bacterium
CCGTTGGGGAAGATGCGCGTCCAGGCGATGGAGGTGCGGAACGCCTTGAAGCCCATCTCGCCAAAGAGCGCGATGTCCTCACGATAGTGCGTGTAGAAGTCGATGGCCTCGTGGTTGGGGTAGTTCTCGCCCTCGATGACGCCGTCGGTGATGCGGCGCGGGATGCCGTTGCCGCCAGCCGTCATCACGTCGGCAATCGAAGGCCCCTTGCCTCCCTTGTTCCAGCCGCCCTCGAGCTGGTGCGCCGCGACGGCGCCTCCCCACAGGAAGTCCTTCGGAAAATGGCCCATGTCCGTCCTTTCGTCAAGTACCTTGCAGGTGCGTGCCTTGGAGCCATTATCGCCTCTGAGGGGCGAGCTCTGCCCTCCCCTTCGACAGAAGGTGAGGGTGGACAACCTTTTCGTTGCACCATGCGCAATTGTTTTCTTGAATCACGTGAGACAAAAGATTGGAGGGCCGTAATTGTAGATGACAACAGGGTAACGTCCTCATAGAAAGGGAGGAACCACCATGGCAGAGTTCAACGGAACCGAGATCATGGCCATGGACCTGTTTGACGAGATGCCCTACATCGAAGGCGAGCACCTCATCCTGCGTGAGATCGTCGACGCCGATGCCGAGGCGCTCTCTCGCTTTGCCCACAACGAGGAGATATATCGCCTGCTCCCCACCTTTCTCTATGAGCAGCGCTACGACGACGCGCACGTCGTCATCGAACGCATGCGCGCAGAGTGCTTTGATACCAAGGAGTCGATCCTGCTTGCCATCTGTCCGCGCGAAGACCCGCAAAAGATGCTGGGCATCGCTGAGTTCTACGCCTATGAGCCGCGCAAGCCCAAGGCCTCCATCGGGTATCGCCTGAGCAGGGAATACTGGCACCAGGGCATCGCCACCGAGGTGGCGGGCATGCTCAAGTCCTATCTGCTCGACAAGGTGCACATGCGCACCATCACCGCTCACGTCATCTGCGAAAACGTCGCCTCGGCACGGGCGCTCGAGAAGAACGGGTTCTTCTGCCTGTATCCTCACGTCTGGGAGGACTGGGGCTGGGACGAGCCAGTGCTCGTGGACAAGTGGATCTACAAGCGCAGGTGGGGTGACCAAGGGCCCTCGCAACAGGAGATACAGGCTGCCTTGGACGCGGTTTCTTAAGACGGAACGCACGCCACGCTCGTGCTAAGATGGGCAGCAGGAAACGCCTAGCTCAACGCACCTTACACAATCAACGCCCTAGGACGTACCCCATGCAAAGACTGTCCCGCTGCCTTGCTTTTGTAGCCCTCACCTGTGCCCTGCTCGTTGCGGCACCCACCCCCGCCCTCGCAACGAATGGGGTGCCTTCGCAAGACGATAGGTGGGTACGTCATTGGGAATCATGAAGACGCCAAAGCCAATGGCCGGAATCCTGTTGCCGTCGTTGAGCTGGATGTAGTCCATGGTGCCTCTTTCTCTCGTTGCGTTCCATGTCCTAAGTATCCGCAGGTAACGACCTAGTTTCAATGGACTTGAAAGCCACGATGGTGATATATGCCACCACTGCTCCCACATGGTTGCCTATCTTCTTTGCAGTGACAGAACGACCGATGGCGTTGTCCGTTCTCCCTGTTGGCTTTGCCACTTTGCGGGAGCCCCATAAAGGCACACGTGGAAGGGGCAGAGGCGCAGGGTCCTTGTCCGATCGCGGGCGTGGCGATGCGAGCCGTCAACGCTTGCGGGACTACGCAAAGCCCCTGAACAGGAAGGTTCCCAGCACGGCGTCATAGCCCACGGCAGCAAAGACACTGAAGCGTTCGACCACGCCAAAGTATGCAAGTGGAACCAGCCCCTTCCCCACCGCACCCACGAGCATCGTTGCCAGCGCAAGCGCAGCAAAACGGCCAAGCATCCGCACGCGCTGGTCGCGCCGTCCCGCCACCACAAGTAAGGAGAGCGACACGAGGGAGAGCAACACCACCACAGCCGTGACGACATAGACGTGCATCACGTCCTGAAACGACGCGATGCCGGTGCCGGCCTCGCTCAGGGGAAACAGCCCATACCCGACATCGGACACCCATCTCATGAGGGCAAAGAGGTATACGCCCCTGCGGAAGGTCTTGGTCGACACCTCGCACTCGGTCACGAAGATTGCCGCGCAGGTGGCACTCACCACGCTGCAGACCTCATAGGGAGAGGCGAGCTGGTCCCACAGGGCCCTGGACGGGGCCGTTGCCGCAGAGAGGTCGCTCACCGCCTGGGACATCCAGTCATAACCTGGGTAGGCCTGAGGTGCCAGCACCACAGCAGCCGCGTACGAGAGCAGCGAGGCAATGCCCGCCAACCCCATCCAGTTAATGAGTCGCCGCTGCATGGTAGGGCTCCATCTGCTGAGAAAACCAAGAGATGTACCGTCTTGCCTGGGAAAACGCTGCTTGATCGTCAGTTGCTTGGATGCTCTGGGACGTCAGTTGGTCCAGTTGATGGTCAACCAACCCATGGATGGTCATCGCGTATGACAGCGCCGCCATGTCAACGTCGTCGCAGGCAAGCCTCCCATGCGCAACAAGCGCATAGAACAGCGCCTTGACCTGGCGAATCATACGCTCGGTCTCCTCCACCATGATCTGGGCAGCGACCGGGCTTGTCGTGCGCTCCGCATAGAGCACGCGCCAGAAACGCAGGAGGTCCTGGTCGAGCACGAAGGATCGATACTGGTCGAATGAGGCAAGAAGGACCTCTTCCAGGGGCTTCTCGAAGAAGGACGCGGGAAGCTCTGCGTCATATGCCGCTGCCCGCTCGCGCGCCTGGGCACGGAGGAAGCGATAGGCCTCCTGCACGATCTCGTCCTTTGACGCAAAGTGGTTGTAGAGGGACGGCTTTCGGATGCCCACTCGCTCGGCAATCTGAGACAGGCTGACGGAGCGCAAGCCATACTCTGCCGCTAGGTCGAGCGTCGCCAGGACAATCTCCTCTTTCCGCGTCATGACAGGCCTCCTGCATCGTCAAAGACTACCTATCGTTAGTTTTATACTAACGATAGGTAGTCTGTCAAGGAGCCACGGACTTCTCGCTTGCCATGCCACGGCTGATAGTTACGCACAATACAGTTTATAGTGCGTAATTCTCGGACAAAATGCCTGTTGGGAAGTACTTAATTGCGCACAATATTTTCTATAGTGCGTAATTGCCACTCATAGGAAGGCCGTCATGTCGAGAGAAATGACCAGGACAAAGCCGGCGTCATGCAGATTCAAAGGTTCAGGAGCTCGCGATAGATGCGCTCGTCATCCTCCCCAAACACGTTGAAGACGACGGTCATGTCCACATCGTGCTCGTCAAGCCACGCGGACACAGTGCGGACGGCGATCTGGGCCGCCTCGCGCTGGGGGAAGCCAAAGATGCCGGTACTGATGCAGCAGAAGGCGATGGACCCAAGGCTCTCCTTTGCCGCGGCATCCAGACAGCTGCGGTAGCACGAGGCGAGCTGCACGCGATGGCGCGGTGTCGGATATCCGTTGGCGATGGGGCCCACCGTGTGGATCACGCGTCTGGAAGGCAGGTTGTAGGCGTCGGTCACCTTTGCCTGGCCCGTTGGCTCCTCGTGACCTTGGGCGGCCATGAGGCGTGCACACTCCAGGCGAAGCTGGACGCCAGCATAGGTATGGATGGCGTTGTCGATGCAGTGGTGCCCCGGAACCCAGCAACCGAGCATCTGGGAGTTGGCCGCATTGACGATGGCGTCCGTCGCAAGCGTCGTGATGTCCCCACGCCAGAGGCGCAGGCGGGTGTCAGAAGGCGAGACCTCGGCCTCGTCCAGCGTGTGCACCCCACGCTCCGCAAGCATCCCCTGCAGGAGCTCGTCCTGCAGGGAAAGTAGTTCGTCGTATGCGGGCATGGGCTCGCGCGTGTTCACCAACGCACGAATCACAGGCCACAAGTCACGCTCGGCCAAAAGCGGGGCCGCGTCTAGGCCACGCTCCTCCGCCAGCAGACGCACCAGCTCGCGCAACAGTTCCGCTTTTCTCGCCTCGTCCATGTCCTACACCTCCATGGCCAATAGCTCGTCCAACACGGCATCGATATCGGCGTTGATGAGGATGCTACGGTCCTCAATCTCTCGCGCAGTGATGGCCTCGCCAAAGTTCAGGCAGGCGTAGGTGGCCTGCGGATTGTCGTAGGTGTAGCGCCAGAAGGGGTACTTGATGATGGACGGTGTGTTGCCGCCCACGCCCAGCTCAAGGTAGAGTACCTTGCCGGTTTCGTGCGCCCTGAGGAACGCCGTGTAGCGCGCCGCGGCCGCATGCCAGCCCTCGTCCTCCACAAACGTGTTGTCCGCCCTCAGGTTCATGCTCATGGGCTTGCCGCATACGGGGCAGTGCGGAACCAGCTCGGTAGGCACGCGCAGGTCATGCTGCTGCTCCACCATCGCCTTCACCGTCTCGTAGTTGTCGTAGGTACGCAGGTGGCACGGCTCGCTGCACTGCCACAGGCCGTAGTCACCCTGCGTGTAGAAGAGGCGGTCCTTGGGAAAGCCCGCCTTCTGGAACTGATGGTCCACGTTGGTGGTGATGACAAAGAAGTCCTTGTCGCAGACAAGCGCAAGCAGCTTGGCGTAGGTGTCCTTGGGCGCAGGCTCATAGCGGTTGCACCAGATGTGGCGACTCCAGTAAGCCCACTGCTCCTCGAGCGTGTCGAAGGGATAGAACCCCGCCGTGTACATGTCGGTGAAGCCGTAGCGCTCGATGAAGTCGCCAAACAGCCGCTCGAAGCGCTC
>CADBRX010000170.1 GCA_902797175.1 uncultured Coriobacteriaceae bacterium
ATCGGAGAGCGAGAACGGCGGATAGCAGCAGGCAGAGTCTCCAGAGTGGATGCCGCACTCCTCGATGTGCTCAAGCACGGCTCCCACGTAGCATTCCGTACCGTCTGCGAGTGCGTCGACATCAAGCTCGATCGCATCCTCCAGAAAGGCGTCGAGGTATACCGGATGGTCAGGCGTGACGTGGGCGGCCTCCTCCATATAGGACGCGACCGCCGCGTCGTCGTAGACGATGGCCATCCCGCGGCCGCCCAGCACGTAGCTCGGCCGCACGATGAGGGGGTAGCCAAGCCTGCGCGCCGCCACTCGCGCTTCTTCGGGGGTGGATGCCACCGTCGAGGGCGGGTAGGGAACGCCCAGACGGTCAAGCAGCGCGCTGAAGCGGTCGCGGTCCTCCGCGAGGTCGATAGCCTCAGAGTGGGTGCCCATGGTTGGCACGCCAGCCTCCTCAAGCTGGCGGGCAAGCTTGATGGGCGTCTGTCCTCCCAACGTGACGATGACGCCTTCCGGTTGCTCGATCTCAACCACGTTCATGACGTCCTCAAAGGTGAGCGGCTCGAAGTAGAGCCTGTCCGAGGTGTCGTAGTCCGTGGAGACCGTCTCGGGATTGCAGTTGACCATGACGGTCTCGTAGCCCATCTCACGGAGCGCATAGGCCGCATGGACGCAACAATAGTCAAACTCGATGCCCTGCCCTATGCGGTTGGGGCCAGCCGACAGGATGATCACGCGGGGCTTTGCCGCCACCGTGTGCTCAGAGCTGCAACCATGCTCGTACGTCAGGTAGTGATAGCTCGTCTGTGCGGCAAACTCGCCCGCGCAGGTGTCGACGGTCTTCACGACGGGAAGCACCCCAAGAGCCTCGCGCACCGCGCGGATGACGTCCTCTTTGCTGTGGACCAGGTGGGCGATCTGCGCGTCGGAGAACCCCATCTGCTTTGCCACGACCAGTCGCTCTCTGTCCATGCCCGCCAGGCCAAGGTGGGCTATGGTGCCCTCGGCGGCCACGATGTCGGCAATGCGATTCAGGTACCAAGGGTCAATGTGGTTCGCGCGGGCGATGCGCTCGACCGACCAGCCCCGGCGCAGGGCCTCCGCCACATACGTGACGCGCTCGGCCGTGGGCCGCGCCACCAGCTCGTCAAAGCGATCCTCGTCAAAGAGCAACCCGTCGGCACCGAGACCGTCATGGCCGTCCTCCAAAGAGCGCAGGGCCTTCTGCAATGCCTCCTCAAAGGTACGACCGATTGCCATCGCTTCACCTACGCTCTTCATGCGCGTGGTGAGTTCCTCATCCGTGCCCTTGAACTTCTCGAAGGCGAAGCGCGGGACCTTGACCACGCAATAGTCGATGGAGGGCTCGAAGCAGGCAGGGGTCACGCGCGTGATGTCGTTGGTGATCTCGTCCAGGGTATAGCCCACGGCAAGCAGGGCGGCCGCCTTGGCGATGGGGAAACCGGTGGCCTTGGAGGCGAGCGCCGAGCTCCTGCTCACGCGTGGGTTCATCTCGATGACGATCACGCGACCGTCGTTGGGATTGACTGCAAACTGCACGTTCGAGCCGCCAGTGGCTACGCCCACACGCTCAAGACAGGCTAGCGAGTAGTCGCGCAGGCGTTGAAGCTCCGTGTCGGAGAGGGTCTGTGCGGGCGCCACGGTGATGGAGTCGCCGGTGTGGACGCCCATGGGATCCACGTTCTCGATGGAGCAGATGACGATGCCGTTGCCCGTGGCGTCGCGCATCACCTCCATCTCGATCTCCTTCCAACCCTCGATGGATTGCTCCACCAAGACCTCGGTGGTGGGGGAGAGCGCGAGGCCCTGGCTCGCGATGACGCGCAGCTCGTCCGCGTCGTGGGCGATGCCGCCGCCCGCCCCTCCCAGCGTGAAGCTCGGGCGGACGACCACGGGGTAGCAGAGCTCCTCGGCCACGGCCAGCGCCTCATCGAGCGTGTGGGCAAAGCCCGAGGCCGCCACCTCAAGTCCGATGTCGCGCATGGCGGCGGCAAAGAGCTCGCGGTCCTCGCCAATGCGGATGGAGTCCAGGTCGCAGCCTATGACCTCGACGTGGAACTGCTCGAGCACGCCTGCCTCGCCGAGCGCCATGGCGCAGTTGAGGGCCGTCTGGCCGCCCATGTTGGGAAGCAGCGCATCGGGACGCTCGCGCTCGATGATCTTGCTCACGGCGTCGACTGTTATGGGCTCGATATAGGTGCGGTCAGCCGTTTCGGGGTCGGTCATGATGGTCGCAGGGTTGGAGTTGACGAGCACGACCTCGTACCCCTCCCGGCGCAGCACGCGGCAGGCCTGGGTTCCAGAGTAGTCAAACTCGCATGCCTGTCCGATGACGATGGGGCCCGACCCGATGACCATCACCTTGTTGATGTCGTCACGCTTCGGCATGGTGCGGCCTCCCCTCACGGACGTCTATGGAAAGGTACGCGGGACTCACGCAGGAAGCCCCGTCGGCACGCCCGCGCCATGCGTCCATGAGGCGCACGAACGCCTGGAACAGGTAGCGTGAATCATGAGGCCCTGGCCGGCTCTCGGGGTGGTACTGGACCGAGAACGCGGGCAGGTCGAGAAACTGTATGCCCTCGGGCGTCCCGTCGTTGAGGTTCACGTGTGTCAGGTGCACGCGGCCGTGGTTCTTTGTCTTGACTACCGGCGCAACCCCTCGCTCTGCCCAGTGGCGCAGGTCGTGCACATGCTCCGTCTCTGTGCCAGACAGCTTCGGAACGAGCGGCCCCATGCTCTCGAAGACAAGGCCGTAGTTATGGTTCTGCGCCGTAATCTCCACCTTATGCGTCAGGAGGTTCATCACGGGCTCGTTGCCGCCATGGTGCCCGAAGGGGAGCTTCTCTATCTGTGCCCCCGCGGCCATGGAGACGAGCTGGTTCCCCAGACAGATGCCGAAGACGGGCACCCTGCCCAGAATGTCCAGCGCGGCTCGTGCGGTCTGGGTGACCTGCTGGGGGTCTCCCGGGCCATTGGAGAAGAACACACCGTCCGGGGCAAGCGAGAGGACGCGCGAGGCGGGGGTATCGAAAGGCACGACGGTCACCATGCAGCCCGCAGCCGCAAGCTCGTCCTCAATGCCGCGCTTCTCTCCACAGTCATAAGCAACTACGTGAAGCGCTGGCTTTCCCGCAGCAAGCCGCTTCTCGAGCGCTTGCGCATTGGCGGGCACCTTGCGCTCTTGCCGTGGCGACACGTCAGCCACGTAATTATGCGCGCTGATGGCAGGACTCGCGCTCACGCGCGCGACAAGGCTCTCTGGGTTGAGGTCCACCGTAGAGATCGCCGCTCGCATCGCTCCTGCGTTTCGTATGCGCAGCGTAAGCGCCCGCGTGTCCACACCCTCGATGGCCACGATGTTATGGGAACGCAAGAAGTCTGGGAAGCTACCTGCCGATTGCCAGTGTGAGGGCGCGTGGCACATGTCTCGCACGACGAGCCCCTTGAGCGCCGTTCCCGCAGACTGCATGGCAAGCTCGCTAACGCCGTAGTTGCCCACCTGCGGGTAGGTGAGCGTCACAATCTGTCCTGCATAGCTGGGATCAGTCACGATCTCTTGGTATCCCACCATGGATGTGTTGAACACCACTTCGCCAAATGCCTCCCCCTGGGCTCCACAGGCATACCCCTGCAGGCAGGTGCCATCCTCAAGCGCAAGGAGAGCAGGCAGGGGAGCATCCTTCAATGCGAGGGGATTCATGTGCGGGCTCCTTTCAAGAGGCAAGGCCTGGTGACAATGCGTGGCTGACGCAGGCCACCAGGTTCGAGTCTATTTCTGAGGGAAGCCGCTTGGGCAAAACGTGCCCAAGCGGCTATGTCCCTGACGCACCTCCGTCACCAAGGGGAAGCGTTGCCGTTTCAAATGCGCAAAGTGCCAGAAACGAAGCCGAGTTTGCCCTTCCGTACGTTCCTAGCTTTCCGCAAGGGCCTCGATGGTGCTGCCGATGATCCTGCAGGCCTCGTCGCAATCCTCCTGGGTGATGATGAGTGGCGGCACAAGGCGGATGACGCTGTCTCCGATGGCGGTCACCAGCAAGTGACGCTCAAGGCAGCCATGCTTGACGTCCACCGCCCCAAAG
>CADBRX010000171.1 GCA_902797175.1 uncultured Coriobacteriaceae bacterium
CACCGTAAGCCAGTCAGCACTCGCCAAGGCCCTGCTCGTCGTGACCAAGGGCATGGCGACAAACTCCACCCTGCCCATCCTCTCGGGTATCTACATCAAGGCCGCCGACGGCATGCTCGAGTTCCAGGCGACCAACCTGACCATCTCGATTCGCCACAAGATAGCGGCGAACGTCGAGGACGAGGGCGAGACGGTCGTGTCGGGGAAGATCTTGTCCAACATCGTGAAGACCCTCCCCGACGCCGCCATCACGTTTGAGGGACTGGACCGAATCGTATCCATCACCTGCGGAAAGTCCCACTTCCGCCTGAACACGCTCGATCCGAGGGACTTCCCCGAGTTCCCGCAGTATGCGCTCGAGCGCTCCATCGAGCTCCCCAGCGCGCTGCTGACCGAGATGGTGGACAAGGTCTACAAGGTGACCTCGAAGGACACCTCGCGGCCCATCCTGGGCGGAGTCCTGCTCTCCGTCGAGGAGAACGTCATCCGACTCGTGGCGACGGACTCCTACCGCCTCGCGGTCTGCGACTCCAACGTCGAGACCTCCAGCGCGGAGGAAGCGTTCCGCACGATCGTGTCGGGTGCCACCTTCCACGACGTGTTGGCCCTGCCCTCCATGACCGACACCGTGCTCGTGGGGACCACCGCGAGCCAGGTCGTGTTCTCCTTTGGCAACACGACCTACATCTCGCGCAAGATCGAGGGAAACTTCCCCAACTACCGCCAGCTCCTTCCCGCGAGCTGCAACACGGCCGTGACCATCGACACCGCGGAGTTTGCCGCGGCGCTCAAGCGCGTCTCGGTCATCGCGCTGGCCAACCCCTCCGTCCGCTTTGACATCGACGCCGACGGCAAGGTCATGCGCCTGAGTGCCTCGTCGCCTGACCAGGGGGAATCCACCGAGCTCCTGCCCGTGGAGGTGGAAGGCGACAGCATGTCCATCGCTCTCAACTACCACTACGTGTTTGACTGCGTGAACGCGGTATCGTCGCGCAAGGAGCTGACCTTGGAGCTGCAGAGCACCATGCAGCCGGGCATCTTCAAGTCATACGACAAGGTCAACTACCTCTACCTGCTGATGCCGGTGCGGATGTAGGCCGTGGGACTTACGGTCTCAAGCCTTGCACTGCGCGACTGGCGCAGCTTCCGCGAGCGTGACGTCGAGCTTTCGGGGATGACGGTGCTCCACGGCAGAAACGCCGTGGGCAAGACTAACACCGTCGAGGCGCTGCAGCTCCTGACGGCGGGGCAGTCGTTCAGGAAGCCCAAGCCCGCGCAGCTCATCCGTGAGGGTGCGGAGTCCGCCAAGGTGGCGGCGCGACTCGAGGGGGACGGCCGCGTGGTGGACATGGCCTGTGTGGTCGAGCCCACAAAGCGCACCTTCACCAGGAACGGCAAGAGGGTCCATGCGGGCGAGGTGCCCGAGACCCTCATGAGCGTGCTCTTCAACCCCGATGACCTCTCGTTTGTGAAGCGCGGGGCGTCGTATAGGCGAGACGAACTGGACGGCTTCGGCAGGCAGGCAAACCGTGGGTATGCAAAGGTGCTCTCGGCCTACCAGCGCGCCGTGGAGCAGCGGAACCGCCTGCTCAAGGACGACTATCCTGACCTGGCCCTTCTGGATGCCTGGGACGCGTCGGTCGCCCTGGGGGGAGCGACGCTCCTCCAGTCGCGGCTGCGCCTCTTCGAGCGGCTGCGGGTGAAGATCGCCGAGGTGTATCGCGAGATCTCCGAGGGCGAGGAGCTGACGTGCACGTACGTGTGCTCGCTGGGGGAGGGCGTCATCGGGATGTCCCGCGACGAGCTCTGCGACCTCTTTGCCCAGCGCCTGGTCGAGCGGCGGGCCGACGAGGTGAGGCGCCAGCAGACGCTCGTCGGGCCCCAGCGAGACGACGTGACCTTCTCCATAGACGGTCGCGACGCCCGTGCCTTTGGCAGCCAGGGCCAGCAGCGCTCGATCGTGCTGGCGTGGAAGATGGCCGAGGTGTCGCTCTGCGAGGAGATTCTGGGCGAGAAGCCGCTCCTTCTGCTCGATGACGTGATGAGCGAGCTTGACTCGGTGCGCAGGGACGCCGTGACGCGGTTCGTGCAGGGCGGGATCCAGACCGTCATCACCACCACTAACCTGGGATATTTCCCAGAGGACCTCCTGGCGGGGGCCAAGGTGGTGAGCATGGGTGAGTGATTCGATGCGTGAATCGATTGAACCGATGCACAGCGAGATGATTCCCGCACATGACTCGGTGGAGCGCCTGGATAGCCTCCTGCGGGGCGTGATGGGCGATCAGGTCGCGCACAAGATGAGCGCCAACCAGCGCGCGCTCGTCGCGTGGCACGGGGCAAACGGCGACCGCGAGCGCGCCCACACCACGCGCGTCTTTCTCCGCAAGCCCAAGGTGGCGGGGGCCGACCCCATCATCTGCGTGTACGTGGACTCGCACTCCTTTCTCACGGACCTCACGGCAAACAGGGACATCTATCTCACGCGCCTGGCAAACTGGGGCTTCAGGGTGTCAGGCATAGAGTTTGGTGTCGACCGCGAGATGCACCGACACAAGGGGTCGGGGCTCGTTGATGGGGGAGTGCAGGAAGGTGGCATGCCTCAGGCGCCCCAGGCGTCAGAGCGGCTCGAGACGCAGGCGCGCGCGATGGCGCAGGGTGTCCCCGACAACTTGAGGGAAAAGGTCTCAAGGGCCATAATCGCCTCAAAAATTGCCAACGGTGAAAAATAACTGCAAGTTATGTGCAAGCCAAATTCAGCCCTCAGAATCGCTCTGAAGAGATTTTGGTCTTTGTAGGGACCGTCTTTTTTCCCTTGGCCGAGAGCAATCCTTCCACAAGTGGCGTAGACTATATAAGTCTGTGTGAATGACAAGGAAGGAACAGGCGTGGCAAACAAAAGACAAACGAACGACTACAGCGGCAAGGAGATCAAGATCCTCGAGGGTCTTGAGGCCGTCCGCAAGCGCCCTGGCATGTATATCGGAACGACCAGCGTCTCGGGCCTGCACCACTTGGTGTGGGAGATCGTCGACAACTCCGTCGACGAGGCCATGGCGGGCTACTGCACCCGCATCAAGGTGACGGTGCACCCCGACAACTCCATCACCGTCGAGGACAACGGCCGTGGCATCCCCGTCGAGAAGCACCCCCAGAAGCGCAACATGTCCACCCTCGAGGTCGTGCTCACGATCCTGCACGCCGGCGGCAAGTTTGACAACAACGCCTACAAGGTGTCCGGCGGCCTCCACGGCGTGGGCATCTCCGTCGTGAACGCCCTCTCCAAGAAGCTCGTCGCGCAGGTCAAGCGCGACGGCGGCATCTGGGAGATGGAGTTCTCCCGCGGCAAAACCGTGAAGAAGCTCGAGCAGGTGGGGAAGTCCAAGGCGACGGGCACCACCATCACCTTCTGGCCCGACGAGCTCATCTTTGAGACCACGGTCTACAATTACGACACCCTGCACGACCGCCTGCAGGAGACGGCGTTCCTCAACAAGAACCTCAAGATCACGCTCGTGGACGAGCGCGAGCTCACCCCGCGCGTGGACGAGTTCTGCTATGCCGGCGGCATCATCGACTTCGTGAAGTTCCTGAACGAGGACAAGACCATCCTGCCCGGCCTCGCGCGTCCCATCTACATCGAGGGAAAGAGCGCCGACGACGCCGACGAGGACAAGCGCGGCGAGGTCGAGGTCGCGATGCAGTGGAACACGGGCTTCTCGGAGCACACCCTCTCGTTTGCGAACGACATCTTCACCGACGAGGGCGGCATGCACCTCGAGGGCTTCCGCACGGCGCTGACCAAGGTCATCAACGACTACGCAAAGAGCCACAAGCTCCTCAAGGATAAGGATCCCAACCTCACGGGCGACGACATCCGCGAGGGCCTGACCGCGGTCATCTCCGTCAAGCTGCCCGACCCGCAGTTCGAGGGCCAGACCAAGGCCAAGCTGGGCAGCTCCTACATGCGCACGCTCACCAACAAGATCGTGAGCCAGGGCCTCGCCGAGTACTTGGAGGAGCATCCCAACCAGGCAAAGGAGATCTTCAAGAAGGCCAACCAGGCCGCCAAGGGACGCCTCGCCGCACAGAAGGCGCGCCAGGCGACCCGCCGCAAGGGCCTGCTCGAGAGCGCGTCGCTTCCCGGCAAGCTGGCCGACTGCTCGGTGCGCGACGCCGAGATGACCGAGCTCTTCATC
>CADBRX010000172.1 GCA_902797175.1 uncultured Coriobacteriaceae bacterium
AGAGATACTCCCGGTGGGTGCTTGACGGGATGCCCGTGGACATCGAAGGCCCTCAAAATGCCTCTTGACAATCTATAGGAGCGTCGGTTCTTTTCTGATTGTTCCGCAAATTCTTTTTCGAGAAGGCTTGTCTTTTCTGTTTATATGACATGTCTTTCCACTTATAAGACATGTCCATTCACCGAGCTCAGCATACCTACTTCCGATCTAGGCCATCTCTTTTTCTCCCGTTTTGCTCCGTCGGTCGTATCATTGCCTTGTCGCCAGGCAATTTGGAAGAAGCGCACCATGCAGAAGTTTCAAGCCATCGTATTGGACATACGACAGAAGATCACCTCGGGTGAGCTTTCCCAGGGAGACCGTCTTCCCACCACCAAGGAACTCTGCGACCAATACGGCGTGAGCAAGATCACGGTCAAGCGCGCCATGGATGACCTGGTGACCATGGGGCTTGTGGCGCGGCGGCGCGGTTCGGGCACCTACGTCAAGGGCATCGAGGGCACGCACACGCTTACGGGCGTCGGAAACAGATCTCACCAGATGCGCGGGCTTGTCGCCGACGGCGAGATCGCAAGCCTGCAGGTCGCAAGCGACGTCCACGAGTTCACGGTCGTCAACCCTCCCACAGACATCGCAAAGCTCCTCAACATGGAGGATGACGAGTTTGCCTACTTTGTCTGCCGCACGCGCTACATGGGTGGCGAGCCGTACAGCGTCGAGCACACCTACATGCCTCTCAAGGTCGTTCCTGACCTGCGCGAAAAGCATGTAGAGGGCTCCATCTACCGCTACATAGAAAACGACCTTGGGCTCAAGATTGCCAGCGCGCACCGCGTCGTGTGCGCCGTGCATCCCTCAGCCGACGTGGCAAAGTGGCTGGAGATTGACACCCACACCCCCATCATCTCGGTGCGGCAGGTGGGATACCTTGATGACGGCACCCCCTTTGAGGTCTCGGTGGCGGAGCATGCTCCGGGATACGAGTTCTTCTCGGTGAGCACGAAATAGCGCATCTCACAAAGCTAGTACATTTGTTCGTCCTTGTGCTACCATGTTGCCAGGAGGTATGCCATGGACGTCTTTGACCGCTACGCGCCGTTTGTACAGGACTTCATATACGAACACGGCTGGGAGTCGCTCCGCGGCGTGCAGGTTGCCGCCGCCGACGCGATCTTCAACACCGATGACAACGTCCTGCTCACCGCAAGCACCGCGTCCGGCAAGACCGAGGCCGCGTTCTTTCCCATCCTGACCGAGTTCTGGGAGAATCCGCCCGCAACGGTGGGAGCCATCTACATCGGCCCGCTCAAGGCGCTCATCAACGACCAGTTCCTTCGTTTGGACGACCTCTGTGCCGAGGCGGGCATCAACGTGTGGCGCTGGCACGGCGACGTTTCGCAGTCACACAAGAATCGCCTGCTCAAACACCCGTCTGGCATTCTGCAGATCACGCCCGAGTCGCTCGAGGCGCTGCTTCTGCACAAGCATTCGGCCATCGCCTCGCTCTTTGGAGACCTGCGCTACGTGGTCATCGACGAGGTGCACTCGCTTTTGCGCGGCGACCGCGGAGGCCAGTGCCTCGCATGCATCGAGAGGCTGAGCCGCCTTGCGGGCGTGAGGCCGCGACGCATTGGCCTTTCGGCCACCATTGGTGACCCCGAGGCGTGTGGGCGCTATCTTTCCGCAGGCACGGGCCGCGGATGCATCATTCCGCGGGTAGAGGCCACGGGGCAGACCTGGCGCGTGTCGATGGAGCACTTCTACGTGACGGGACCGCAGGCGCCCGACCGCATGGATGGCAATGATCCGCAGGTAGGGCTGGCACTTCCCCAGGATGACGTATCTTACGAGCCACCAGAACAAGTCGCAGGTCAGGTGCCCATTCCGTCCCGTGAGGACCTTCCGGAAGAGGCCTCGGTCGCCACATTGGCAAAACCAGACCTAGAAATGGCCTCTGACCAGGCACCCGTTTGGGCTGACCCGGGCGTGGGCCACATCTTTGAGCATACGCGCGGACGCAAGTGCCTGGTGTTCTGCAACTCTCGCGAGGAGGCGGAGGACGTCACCACGACGCTCAGGCAGTACTGCGAGGCGCAGCACGAGCCCGACCGCTTCCTCATCCACCATGGCAACCTCTCGCAGTCCATCCGCGAGGGTGCGGAGGACCTCATGCGCGACGAGACGGTCCCCTTCACCACGGTGACGACCGCCACGCTCGAGCTGGGCATTGACATCGGCCGCCTTGAGCGGGCGTTTCAGATCGACGCGCCGTTCACCGTGTCGAGCTTCCTGCAGCGCATGGGACGCACGGGGCGCCGTGGGCAGCCGCCTGAGATGTGGTTTGTCATGCGCGAGGAGCAGCCCGAGGCACGCGCGCTCCTGCCCGAGACGATCCCCTGGAAGCTCCTGCAGGGCATTGCGCTCGTGCAGCTGTACCTGGAGGAGCGCTGGGTGGAGCCGCCCAGCCTGGACGGGCTCCCCTATTCGCTCCTGTACCACCAGACCATGGCCACACTCGCCAGCTGCGGCGAGCTGACGCCACCGGCCCTGGCCGAGCGTGTGCTCACCCTGACGCCGTTCCACCGCGTGAGCACCGACGACTTCCGCTGCCTCCTGCGCTGGCTCGTGGAGAAGGACCACATTCAGGTGACCGAGGGCGGAGGCCTCATCGTGGGCCTTGCCGGCGAGCGCGTGACCAACAACTTCAAGTTCTATGCCGTGTTTGCCGAGAACGTCGAGTACACCGTGCGCAGCGAGAGCCAGGAGCTCGGCACCATCGTGCAGCCGCCACCCGTGGGCGAGCGCATTGCCATTGCCGGGCACGTGTGGGTGGTCGAGGAGATAGACCACAAGCGGCATCTCATCGAGGCCACGCAGGTCAAGGGAAAGGTGCCCGCGTACTTTGGCGAGGTCGCAGGCGACGTGAACACGCGCGTGCTGGAGCGCATGCGCGACGTGCTGCGCGAGGACCGCATGTATCCGTACCTCATGGACAATGCCACAGCACGGCTGACGCAGGCTCGTCACGTGGCGGCAAACGCCCACGTGACGGACGAGCCCCTCGTCTGCCTGGGCGGCAACATGTGGTGCCTCTTCCCCTGGCTGGGAAGCTACGCGTTTCTGGCGCTGGAGCGCTTCTTGAAGATCCGCTGCGCCGATGCGCTCGGGCTGAAGGGCCTGGATTCGTCGCGGCCATACTTCATGCAGTTCAAGATGACGGCAGACGCTGACGAGTTCTTCCGCGTGGTGAAGGAGCAGGCAGAGCTGCCGCTCGACCCCATGGAGCTGGTGTATCCGGGCGAGGTGCCTTACTTTGACAAGTACGACGAGTTCGTGCCGCCAGAGCTCATTCGCAAGGGCTTTGCCTATGGCGTGCTCGACGTCGAGGGCATGCTCGACCGCGTGCGCTCGTGGTGACTCGCGGGGCTCCCACCCCTGTGACTCACTCCTAGTAATATACTAGGAGTGATGTGAGGAGGCAGCCATGGGCAGGAGCGTGCTCATCAAGGACACCACGCGCGAAGAGCGCATGCAGATCGTGGCAAAGGGCCTCGACTGGTGCGGCGATTCCAGCTGCGACCTCTGCAGTGGCTGCACGCTGGGCGTGGGCGCGCTCGAGGCGATGTACCAGCCCTACATTGACGGCAAGCTCGAGCTGGCCGAGGTCAACATGCTTCACGCAGCCACCAAGTACACGCACGGCTGATACGAAAGGGTCCCACCCTTTCGTATCATCTCTTCTCGTAGGCTACACATCCCTCGCGTATACTTTTACAAATTGTGACAAACAACCTGCAGGAGGGACATATGGCGGAGAAGAAGCGGCCCGAAGACACGCGCGTGCTCGTCACCGGCGGTGCCGGGTTCATCGGCAGTCACACGGTGGTCTGCCTGCTCGAGCAGGGCTACCAGGTGGTGATCGTGGACGACCTGTCCAACTCGTCCGAGAGGGTGCTCGACCGCATCGACCGGATCGTGGGCGACGAGGCCAGCGAGCGCCTCTCCTTCTACCATGCCGACGTCAACGACCGCGACGCGCTCGAGTGCATCTTCGACGAGAACGACGTGGACGCCGTCATCCACTTCGCCGGCTTCAAGGCCGTGGGCGAGTCGGTCCAGAAGCCCATCGAGTACTACAGCAACAACATCGGCAACACGCTCACGCTGGTCGACGCGATGCGCGACCACGGCTGCAAGTCCATCATCTTCAGCAGCTCCGCCACCGTCTACGGCGACCCGGACGAGCTGCCGCTCACCGAGGAGAGCCCCAAGAAGCCCGCCACCAACCCCTACGGCTGGACCAAGTGGATGATCGAGGAGATCCTGCGCAGCCTGGTGGTGGCCGACCCGGAGTGG
>CADBRX010000173.1 GCA_902797175.1 uncultured Coriobacteriaceae bacterium
GAAGTCCTTGCCGTAGCGGTACTGGGCCAGGCTGTACTCGCCAAACTCCACGCCCAGGTTGCGCTTGTACTCGCACCAGTTGGACCAAAGCAGGCCGCACATGGCCACGTAGCAGTAGACCTTTGCACGCGTAGCCACCGAGCAGCCGCCCTCGTCGGCAAAGTAGATGTCGATGAGGTGGTCAATCTGAGCCTTGTCGTACATCGAATAGATGGAGAACATGGCGATGTCCACGTGCGGATCCTGCATGCCCGAGTATTCCCAGTCGGTCAGCTGCAGTGCCTCGCCACCCTTGCCATCTGGGTGGAAGAGGAAGTTGTCTGGCACCGCGTCGATGTGCGTGAGGCACCAGTCGTGCGGCTGAGAGTCCACGTAGGCGGCCAGCGAGAGCACGTTAGCCTTGGTGGTTGCGTAATCTCGGTACTCGCTGGGGATGCCATTCCACAGGGACTCGTAGAAGTCGATGCGCTCGAAGATGTCAAAGGTGTAGGGGGACTCAAGACGCATGCGATGGAAGGTCTTGAGCTTTTCCATGCAGCGCGTAAGGTCGGCATCGTCCTCGGAGTCGCACACGCGCACGCCCTCGAGGTAACGGGTGATCTTGTACCCCGTAATGGGATCGAGCAGGACGGGGTCGTCACAAAGACCAAGGCCAGCTATGGCGTGATAGGTCGCCGCCTCCTGCTGGCGGTCGATGAGCTGATCCGTCCCCTCTCCCGGGATACGCATGATGTACTTCTCGCCCTTGCAGACAAACAGGAAGGAGCGGTTGGTCATGCCCTTCTTGAGGACCGAGATGTCCGTGACCTCATCGGTGGTGACCCCGAACCTGTTGGCAATGATCTCGAGCGCGTCGCTCTTCAGCTGATTGGACTGGCTGTCCAGCTCTCGAAGCTGCTCGTAGGTGTCAATCTCGTACACATCCATGGAAGGCACCACTTTGGCAGAGACGCGCATGGTCTCACCGTCATAGAGCGCCTCCTCCCAAAAGTCATCGTTATACTGCGGGTTGGATGCCATGGCCTTCAGTCTGGCGCGCAGGGGCATCGCATCCGCTTCAAGGAGATAGGCAATTCCCACCATGGAGTTGCCGGCGGAGTCCCCATGCACACGCACGAGGCGGCCCTTCCTGTTGACGCGAACTTCGCTCTCGTCATCCACCAAGTCGCTGACCATATACCAAGAGCGCAGCTCATGGGCGCTGAAGGGATTGGATTCGCACCAGATGTCAGAGGGAACGATGTAGGTGTTGGAAATACGGTCCGCAACCAGCGCAAGCGAGGCGAGGTTGTTCTTGCCGGCGTAGTCGGGGTTGACCTTGAGGGTGACTCCATACTTGTCGACCAGGTAGTCAAAGCTGCCCTTCATGAAGCCGACCACCACGGTAATGTTGGTGACGCCCACCTCGTGGAGCTGCCTGATGAGGCGCTCGATGAGGGGCTCTCCCTGCACTTCGAGCAACCCTTTTGGCTGGAGCACGTTGATGGGAACCATCCGCATGCCAAAGCCCGCAGCGAGAATAATCGCGCTTTTGGGGGCCAGGCGGTCAAGCTCCTCCCTTGCGTGGTCGGTAAGGAGGCCGTTAGACAGATAGCCGGCTTCGGTCAGCGACTTGACGGTCTTGTTGACGACGCCCAGCGAATGGCCAGTAGACTCTGCCAACGCACGCTGGTTGACAGAGGGCTTCTCGTAGAGCTTCAGAAGAATATCTGATTCTTGTGCGTTCATGAACACCTTTTCTCTCTTCTTTTATGAACACATGAATTGTAAGACTAGTACAGCCTTATGTGAAGCCCTTCAGAAACTTGCAACAAATGGCGGAAACGGCAGCCGTGATTTGTCTCGGCGGCAAAACCCAAGGCCGTTTTGTCTCATCTAGCGGACCTTCCGCCCGTTGGGACAGTTGCCGGGGGCGGTCCTGTCCCATCCGGCAGACCGCCCGCCCGTTGGGACGGTTGGCGGGCCGTTCCTGTCCCATCCAGCTGACCTTCCGCCCGTTGGGACAGTTAGCAGGTCACCTGCTCCTAAAGATGAGTCAAGGGATACGGGTTTCCCGTCCGGCCGGCCTGGGACAATGCCCCCGCAGGCGCGGGGGAAGGGAGA
>CADBRX010000174.1 GCA_902797175.1 uncultured Coriobacteriaceae bacterium
CCCTCGACCTCCGACGTGACAGGCCGGCGCTCTAACCAACTGAGCTAACACCCCGTGCTGGTGCAAAAGCTATTCTACACAGAAACTGAGACGCTTGTCTAGGGGAAATTTTGAAATCTGGAAACCGACGTTGCGGAAAGGGCTCCGGTACAGCATGCAGGGGTCCCACCCTTTTGTGCGGTACCGCACAAAAGGGTGGGACCCCTACGTGCGGTTTGGGGCGCCTACAGCTCGCGGCGAGCCTCGATGGCGCGCCCGAGCGTCACCTCGTCCGCATACTCGAGGTCCCCGCCCACGGGAAGGCCGCTTGCCAGACGCGTCACCCTCACGCCAAGCGGGCGTATGGTCCGCGCAAGGTAGGTCGCCGTGGTCTCGCCCTCCACGTCGGGGTTCGTCGCGAGGATGACCTCCTGCACCTCTCCCGAGGCAAGGCGCTGCAGGAGCTCGCGCACGTGCAGCTGCTCGGGGCCGATCTTGTCCATGGGGCTGATGACGCCACCGAGCACGTGGTAGAGGCCGTGGTAGGAACCCGTGCGCTCGATGGCCGACACGTCGCGCGGCTCAGAGACCACGCAGATGCTGGCCTTGTCACGCGACGCGTCCGCACACACGTCGCAGGTGTCTCGCGTGGCGTAGCTAAAGCAGACGGGGCAGAAGTGCACCTGCTGCTTGACCTCGAGGATGGCGTTTGAGAGGCGCCTGGCCTCCTCGGAGTCCGCCTCGAGCAGGTAGTAGGCGATGCGCTGTGCGGACTTTGGGCCGATGCCCGGCAGGCGGCCCAGCTCGTCAAGCAGGCGCTGGAGCGCGCGGCCGTCGTTGTGCGCGTCCATCCCTAGAACATCCCCGGCATGCCCATGCCGCCCGTGATGGCGCCGAGCTGCTTGTTGGCGACCTCCTGAGCGGAGGAAAGCGCCTCGTTGACGGCCGCAAGGACCATGTCCTGGAGGAAGTCGACGTCCTCGGGGTCAAGCGCCTCGGGGTCGATGGTGATGGCGGTGATCTTCCCGTCGGCGGTGGCGGTGACCTTGACCATGCCGCCGCCCGCCGAGGACGAGACCTCGATGTCCTTCATGCGCTCCTGCGCCTCGAGCATCTGCTCCTGCATCTTGCGGGCCTGCTTCATGACCTGCTGCATGTTCATTGCCATGGCTTCTCTCCTTTGTGTGGGCCTACTCGTCGGGGTCGGTGTCTGCGGACGTCGCCGCGACCGTGCTCATGGTCACGCCCTCGCCAAAGACGTCGGTCAGCATCGACATGATGGCGGCCGCCTCGTCGTCGGTCGGGGCCTGGGCTGCGGCCTGCTGCGGCGCTGGGGCGGGCTTGGGCGCGGGCTCTGCCTTGGGCTGTGGTGCGGGGGCAGGTGCCGGGGCGGGCTGCGGCACGGGTTTCTGCGCAGTCGCCGGGGCGGGCTGCGGCACGGGTTTCGGCGCAGTCGCCGGGGCTGGCTGCGGCACGGGTTTCGGCGCAGTCGCCGGGGCTGGCTGTTGCTGCGGTGCGGGCACTTGCCGTGGCGCGGGAGCGGATGCCTGCGGCAAGGGGGAGGGAGCGAAGTACTCGTCCTCCTCGTAGGGAGCGGCGGCCGCGTCGTCGTAGGGAACCTCCTCGTAGGGAGGCGTGTCGTCCCAGGGCATGGGATAGCTGGGGGCAGGCGCTGACTGTGGCGCGGGAGCGGGTGCTGGGGCTGGCTGCGGTGCCGGGGTGGGCGCGGGTGCAGGAGCCGGCGCGGGTGCAGGAGCCGGCGCGGGTGCCGGCGCGGGTGCCTGGGCCCTCTCGCTGCGCGCGATGTCCGCGCCCTTGAGGCTCGACTCCACGTACGAGATCCGCCTTCTCCCAAACGCGCGCATGACCACCGGGGCTATGGCCTCTCGCACGTCCTGGCGCTCAAGCATCTTGCAGGCAAAGGTCGACCCCTTGGGAAGCGAGACCGTGAGCGTCTCGCCGTCGTCAGAGACGATGGACGAGTTCATGAGCAGCGTGCCGCGCGACGGCATGCTGGCAAGGAGTTCGTCGCACACCTGGCGCCAGCGGCGCTGCAGGTCGCCGGGGTCGGTGACCGCGGGCGTGCTCGTTGGCGCGGGCTGCGTGGGCGCTGCCTGCGCAGGAGCGGACGCTGCAGGTGCGGGGCCTGCTGGGACCGCAGCTGGCCGCGGGACGACCTGTGCGGGGGCGGGTGTCACAGGGCGCGACGGAGCTGCCACCGACAGAGGCGTCGATGCCGGCTGCGGAGCCCCCGTCTGCCTGGGGGCGGGGCGCTCTGCCGCAGGTGCCACGGGAGCTGCGGGTATCGCAGGAGTTGCGGGAGCGGCAGGTACCACGGGAGCTGGCTCGGGGGCTGCGGGGGCCTGGGCGGGCGCGCCCGTCGGCGCTGCCTGGAGCACCCCCGCTTCCATGAGACGGGCAAGGCGTCCCTCGAGGACGGCCACCCGCTCGGCAAGCGCGTCGAGCGTGAGCTCGCTTTCGGGGCGCGCGATCCGCGTGAAGGCGAGCTCCAGGACGAGGCGCTGGTTGGGGGCCGTGCGCATCTCGCTCGACGCGTCCCCCAGCACGCCCATGGCGCGGGAGATGCGGTCGACCGACCCAAACGCACGCGCTTCCTCGGCCAGGCGGGCAAGGGCATCTCCCTGCGCGGACACGACGCCCGGCCGCTCCCCCACCGCGGCAACCACGTAGGCGTCGCGCAGGTGGGCGGCGAGCTCGCGGGCAAACTGCAGCAGGTCGCGCCCGGACTCGACGAGCCCCGCCACCTCTGCGAACAGCCGGGGGACGTCACGCGAGGCAAGCGCGAGCGCCACCTCGGAAAGCGTGGAGGCGGGGACCTCGCCCAGGAGGTCCTGCGCGGCGTCGAGTGTGATGGCCCCGCTCGTGTACGTGGCAAGGCGCTCCAGATCGGACAGGGCGTCGCGCATGCCGCCGCGCGCGTGGAGCATGACCAGCTCCAGCGCCTCGCGGTCGTAGGTGAAGCCCTCCTGCTGGCACACGTACTCAAGGCGCCCGAGCAGCTCGTCGTTGCTGATGGGGCGGAAGTCAAAGCGCTGGACGCGCGAAAGGATCGTCTCGAGGACCTTCTGCGGGTCGGTCGTGCACATGACGAAGACGACGTGCTCGGGAGGCTCCTCCAAGGTCTTGAGCAGCGCGTTGAACGCCGCCGGGGTCAGCATGTGGACCTCGTCGATGATGTAGACCTTGTAGCTGCCGCGCACGGGGGCGTAGCTCACGCGGTTGATGATCTCTTCTCGCACGTTGTCGACGCCGGTGTTGGACGCGGCGTCCAGCTCGTAGACGTCGGGATGCTCGCCTGCGGCGATGAGCTGGCATTCCTCGCAGGTGCCGTCGGGGAGGTGCCCCGCGCCCTGCTCGCAGAGGAGCGCCTTGGCAAGCAGGCGCGCCATGGTCGTCTTACCCGTGCCGCGCGGGCCGCAGAAGAGGTATGCGTGGCTGGTGCGCCCCTCGAGCACGGCGCGGCGCAGGGTTGCGACGACATGCTTCTGGCCCACGACGTCGTCAAACGTCTGCGGACGATACTTTCTGTACAGAGATTCCATGGCGCCTCCGTCCGGCGGGTCTCCCCGTTAAAGTCACGGGTTCAAGTATACGGCAGGCGTCGGACGGGATGTGGGACGGGTCGTTGGCTAGGCCGATACGTAAGGGTCCCACCCCTTCGTATCACTTCTCCTTGCTTAGGTGGCTCTTTATCAGGCCAAAGACCGTCGGCACGAGCGACACGCCAATGATGCCCACGATGAGCAGCTCGAAGTGCTTCTGCACGAAGGGGATGCCGCCAAAGAAGTATCCCAGGAGGGTGAATCCCGTCGACCACGTGAGGCCGCCCAGGACGTTGAAGACCACGAAGTCACGCCAGTGCATGCCGCCCATGCCGGCGAGGAAGGGCACGAAGGTACGGATGAACGGGAAGAAGCGGCCCAGGAAGATGGCGAGCTTGCCCCACTTCTCCAGGAACTGCTCGGACTTCTCGATGCGCTCGGGCGTCATGGCCTTGACCTTGCCGGACTCGATGATCTTGCGGCCAAAGAAGTGGCCGATCATGAAGTTGCACTGGTCGCCCGCGATGGCCGCAATCCACACCACCGGCAGCAGGATGGCGATGTTGAAGCCGCCGCCGTTGGCAAAGAATCCGGACGCGAAGAGAAGCGAGTCTCCTGGCAGGAAGGGGAAGAACACGACGCCTGTCTCGATAAAGATGACGAGGAAGACAAAGCCGTAGGCAACGAGGGGGCCCATGGCGATGGCGCTTGCGATGAAGCCACGCGGATCGCGGAGCAACTCGACAAAGAAGTTGATGATGGGCATGCGACCTCCGGGTCAAGGTATGAAAGGAGCACGCTCGGTGGATACGGGCGCCCGCCAGGGACCCCTTATGGCTGCTGTCTCCCGACCCTGACCAGGTTCGAGGTGTGACGTCG
>CADBRX010000175.1 GCA_902797175.1 uncultured Coriobacteriaceae bacterium
GACAGGTGGTACAAGCGCGACAACGCGCTGCTCTCGGCGTGGCTCCGGTCGCAGGAGGCGGCTCCTTGACTCATCTTTAGGAGCAGGCGGGCCCCGTAACGTCCGGATTGGCGCACCCGGAGCCCATCCGGAGCATAACGGGCCCCGCAGCGTCCGAATGGGCGCACCTGGAGCCCATCTGGACAATCGTGGAATCGCCCTTGACTCATATGAGGAGCAGGAAGGCTGGAATCCGTTCCATCAGCTCTGCCTAAAACAGTAGTTTTGCTTATGGATGGGCACACCAACTCGAATTGAAATAAGCATCCTAGAACCATAGTCTATAGTTGCGAACAACTAAGCGGTAAGCTGTGTTTGAAGGGAGCAACCATGGCACGCACCATGACCAGGCGCGCTTTCTGCGCCATGACAGCAACGACGTTCCTTGCGGCATGTGGTCACAACACGCAGGAAGACCCCACGTCAGAGACGGCAACTACCTCAGATGCCGATTCCAATGCGCCCGAGGCCACGGAATCCGAGGCAACCACAGAGTCACAGGAAAGCGCCTCGACGTCAAAGACCCTGGTTGTCTACTACTCCCGCGCCGACGAGAACTATGCGGACGGCGGGAAGGAGTGGCTCGAGGTGGGCCACACCAAGGTCATGGCAGGCTACATCGCAGAGGCCCTCGGCGCCGACCAGTACGAGATCGTTCCGGTTGAGCCCTATCCCGAGGGCTACGATGACTGCTGCGACGTGGCGATGGCCGAACAACGCGACGACTCTCGTCCGGTCATTGCCAACGCTCTGCCCGATGTCTCAGCCTATGACCTGGTCTTTATTGGATGCCCCATCTGGTGGGGCGAAGAGCCCATGATTGTGCGCACCTTCCTTGAGGGAGTCGACCTTTCTGGCAAGACCGTGGTTCCCTTCACCACACACGGTGGCTCAGGCTTGGGCTCGGTGCCGCGCAACGTGGCAACGTTTGCACCTTCTGCGGACGTGCGCGAAGGCCATGCCGTCGCCGGCACGTCTGTTGATGGGGCGCGCGACGAGGTGGTCGCGTGGGCAAAGGAGTATATCTAGGCTCACATGTGGCCATACCCTGTGGTGTAGACCAGCCTTCAACCACGGCTATGCACTCCGTGCATGCCCGCCTGACTCACCGGCATTGGACGCCAAGGTTCCGCAGGTGGATGATGGTATCAACGGCAACCGCGTCATAAGGAGCACACCATGGAGTACACTACCCTTTCCAACGGCATCCAGATGCCCATGCTCGGCTACGGCGTCTTCCAGATCGGCAACGCCGAGACCGAGGAGTGCGTGAGCGAGGCCATCAAGGCGGGATATCGCCTGATCGACACGGCCCAGTCCTACGGTAACGAGGAGGGCGTGGGTGCCGCCATCGCCAAGAGCGGCGTGGCTCGTGACGAGCTCTTCATCGTCTCCAAGATCTGGGTCACCAACTACCGCTACGAGGACGCCAAGCGCTCCATCGACGAGTCACTCAAGCGCCTTGGCCTGGAGTACCTCGACCTCATGCTCCTGCACCAGTGCTACTACGACGTCTACGGCGCCTGGCGCGCACTCGAGGAGGCCTATGCCGAGGGCAAGGTCCGTGCCATCGGCGTCTCCAACTTCGACTCCAAGCAGCTGCTCGACCTCTGCACCTTTGCCGAGGTCAAGCCCATGGTCAACCAGGTCGAGACCCACGTCTTCTGGCAGGAGAGGCCAGAGCACGCCTACATGGAGAAGCTGGGCGTGCAGCACATGGCCTGGGGCCCCTTCGCCGAGGGTGCCAACGGCTTCTTCACCAACCCGCTGCTCGCCAAGATCGGCGAGAGGTACGGCAAGGGCGTGGGCCAGGTCGCGCTTCGCTTCCTCATGGACGAGGGCGTTGTCGTCATCCCCAAGTCCAGCAAGCCCGCGCGCATGGCCGAGAACTTCGACGTCTTTGACTTCGAGCTGACCGACGATGACAAGGAGCAGATCCGCAGCCTCGACGGTGGCAAGTCCATCATCCTCGACCACCATGACCTCGAGAAGGTCGAATGGCTGCTCGGCTACATCAAGGGCCAGGTCCAGGCTGCAAAGTAATAAACGCCTTCTCAAAATAGCTCTCTGAATGAGCCGCTGGTGGAAGCTCCACCAGCGGCCTTTCTTGTTGGCCCGTATACTAGAGAAGGCATCGACATTTGGGAGGCAACCATGACGCAACTCGCCATCGAATTCCGAACCTGGATCATTTCTCGCGCTGTCATGTTGAGTCACGTGGTGCCTGGCTGCAAGGTAGAGAGTCCCGACAGCGAGCACGTACGCATCGTCACCGACAAGGCCGTGGCAAACGTGGAGTTCTACGAGCTCGAACCTGGCGAGCCCGAGGTCGTAGCGCTCAACATCGTGCCCGCGGACGATCCGGACAACCCCACCTTCTTCCTGCACTTTGAGATGGACGACCTTGACCATGCCAAGGAGCTCTTTGACGAGCTCTGCGAAGCCCTCGCACAGACGGCCACCGCCAAGGCCACGCGCATCCTGCTTTCCTGCACCTCGGGCCTGACCACGAGCTTCTTTGCCAAGAAACTCGCAGAGGTGGCAGAGACGCTCTCGCTCGACTACTCCTTCGAGGCGCTCCCCATCGTCCAGGCGCTCGAGGTGGCTGGCGAATACGACGCCATCATGCTTGCCCCGCAGGTGCACGCCCGCCGCAACGAGATGGTGGAGAGGCATCCCGACCTCGTGGTGTTCGAGATTCCCGGAGCGGTCTTTGGCAGCTACGACGCAGGCACGGCACTACGCATGCTGCTCAATGCCATGAGCGAAAACGCCCTTGCGGCGCGCATGGAGCAGACGGACACGCGCATCGTGCGGAGGCTCGACAACGACAAACGCATTCTGGTGATCAGCGCAACCTACGGCTCGCGTGACTCCCTTTACAGCTACCGCCTCTATGACTGTGGCGAGGTCAAGCTCGATGGTCTTGTCGAGAAGCCAGGGCGCTCCTACTGCGACGTCAAGGACGTGCTGGCAACCGTGCGTCTGCAAGGCGTCGACCCCCACGAGCTCGACGCCATTGGGCTCGCGCTTCCCGGAGTAGTGGATGGCTCGACGGTACACATGGTCGCTGACGACTTTGGCATGCCCGACTTCGCCAAGTATGGGGAGACGCTCGGCGTCCGCTTCTTCGTTGACAACAATGCCAACGCAGCTGCGGCAGGCTGCTATGTCAGTCAAGACGAGTTCGAGAACCTCTTGGTGCAGCGCCAGCCCACGGGCTACTCCGTGGGAGGGCAGGGGCTCATCATTGACGGTCGTCTCGTACGTGGTAACCACGGCCTCGCAGGAGAGCTAGGCTACTTCGTACGCACGCTGGGTCGGACTCAGGAGTTCCGCGAGCAGGCCTGGACGAGCGAAGGCATGCTCGCCCTCGTGACCCTCCAGCTCATGATGGCCATCGTGACCACATCACCCGAGGTCATCTATGTATCCGCTGACCTCGTGCCCGACATGGACGCGCTCCACGACGAGCTGGCAAAGCGCCTGCCCGAAGGCGCCGTACCCACGCTCAGGAGCGTGTGCGACTACCACGAGCGCGTGCTTGTGGGCGAGTATGCCCTCTGCGTCAACGCGCTGCGCAAGGAAGGTACGAGCGAGTCTTAGCCTAGCCTCGGTCAAACGCAAGATAGGCACCTTTCATGGGCGAGGAAGCAAGCTCCGAGAAGAGCCTCAGCACCCCGCGCTGGTACTTTGACTTCTTGGGCCTCCATGCTTTACGACGCTCAGCAAGGATGGCGTATCTCTGACGGACAGGCCGTATGCTTGATGACGGCACCATCGGGGGCAAGGTTTCCCTTCAGCACCGCAATGGAGCCATTAGAGCCCAAGGGATGGTCGAAGGGACGAATGATGTCCTCATGGGTGAGGGTGAGTCCCCTCTCTTCGTTGGCATGCGCGAGCAGCTCCTGGCAGCGCTCATAGAATCCGCCCTCACGCAGCTCCTCGAGGTTGTCACCCAGCGTCTTGCCCGTGATGGTGCGAACGTCTAGGTCGAGCACGTCTCCAAGCTCCCCCATGATGCGTGGGACGCCTCCGGCATAGTAGAAGAACTCTGCAGGCCAGCGGCCTGTGGGGCGCAAGTCAAGCAGATAATGGGAACCACGGTGCAGGCGGTCGAAGTCATCACCCGACAGCTCCATGCCCAGCTCGTGAGCAATGGCGGGAAGGTACATGAGCGCATTGGTCGAGCCGGAGATGGCGGCATGGACCAAAATCGCATTCTCAAAGCTCTTGTGCGTGAGCAGGACACTTGGTCGCATGCGCTCGTCACCCGCAACCTCAACAGCCGCATGCCAGCCCTTCGCGCAAACGCATGCAGATCATCGCTCGTGGCGGGCAGAAGCGCGCTTCCTGGCATGCCCTTGTCACAGCTCGCGATGTAGACCCCTGCGTCAAAGGGGGTCGCATTGGCCTGTATCTCTATGAGGTTGGCGAGCATCTCGCGGCTGGCCAGCGAATAGTTGATGCCGTCGGTTCCTTGGCTCTCGCCATCGCACATGTCGGTGCCAAAGTAGCGTGCGCCACGGGCACCAGCCGCACTGGCTCCTTCCATGACATCCGACACTAGACCATCAAGATGACCCGAACCGGGATGGCTGTCGCCAAAGGTGCTGAACACGTACACCTGAGGCTTGGACAGGTCGTCAAACGACCAGCCCGTACCGATGCGCAGGGGTCAAGCTCTGGCGCCAACCGTCGATGCCGCTGACTGGCAAGCATGTGCTCTCTCATGAGTACCCCTATCGAAAGAAGGACACCCCAAGGGTATCACCCTTGGGGTGTTGGGCTTGTTGCCGTCCCGCAGGGCTGGACGATCGGAACAGAGACTTAATCGACCAGACCCTACAGCGGGACGATGCGGTAGGCCACCATACGCTGCTGCACCAAGGCCTTCACGCGACAGAAGAAGATGCGGCCCGTCACGGGCGCAACCAGCCGTTCGCGTACATGCGCATCAAAGGCATCGAGAACCAGGCCCAGCTCCTGGCCCTTATCCACGACGTCACCTGGCTTCACCAGTCCGTCAAGATAGCCGGATGAGCCCTCGGTTCGCACGTCCACCAGCTCCGTCTCGTCCAGGCGCACCCCATTGGTACCGCCGCTCACACGACCAGAGATCAGTCCCCGTGTGCCCAGAAAACGCATCACGGCGTTGCCTGCAAGCGTGGCGCTCGGCCTGTCGATGCGGTCAGTAGTGCGGCTGTACACGGAAAAGGCGTGCGTCCCCCACTCCTGCCAGCTGTAGTTAAGCGTTCCAGTATCAAAGGGGGTCGCCTCGCGTGAGACCACGCAGGGCAGGCGGAAGTCCTCGGCCATGGAGAGCGATTCCTCGCTCACCGCGCCAACCCTCGTCACGCGCACATGTGGCAGGAAGTCCCCCTGCTGGTTGAAGCTCGCAAACTGGATGCCATAGGTGCTGCCACGCACGGCGCCGAAGATGCCTGTGGCCACGCGCTCGGTCGTCTCTCCGTATGCGTCACCAGGGAAGCGTCGGTTGATGTCGGTTCCGTCCGCTGGCCAAAAACGGCTCGCCACGTTCATGGAGAGCGGGTTTGCGCAGGGGATGACCAGAATACGCACGCCCTTTCGTATGCCGCCACGCTCCTCCACGTGCTCAAGGCGTTCCACCACTCGCGCACAGGCATAGGCTTGCTGAACCTCGTCTCCACGCATAGAGCCAACGATGGAGCACGTGGGGACGCCCTGACGCTCCCCGAACTCGAAGCCCTCGACGCGCAGCGGCTCCCGGTACGGCACCT
Source organism: uncultured Coriobacteriaceae bacterium (assembly GCA_902797175.1). Classification (GTDB taxonomy): domain Bacteria; phylum Actinomycetota; class Coriobacteriia; order Coriobacteriales; family Atopobiaceae; genus UBA1367. The sequence continues at coordinate 5,802 of CADBRX010000175.1, forward strand.
CAAGCCGGTAGACGGTCAACCTCCTCATCGCATTCCCCCCAAAACGCGAGCGAGCAGCGTTCCTGGATAGACGAGCGGCTGCGCCCTCAACGAGATTACGGTTCCCTCGGAAGGTGCCACGACCTCAGCCTTTACCTTTGCCTCCAGAGGGTCGGCGATCACCCCGATAATCTGCCCAGAGCGGACCGTGGTACCCAGCTCAATCCGTGGCAAAAAGAAGCCCGGTACCTCGGAGGAAACCACCGTGACGCTGCCGTCACGCACCAGACGCGGGGAAGGCAGTGCGACAGACGAGCCCGTCCAGCCGCCCAGGTGTTCTACGAGCCGTAAGATCCCCTCAGTAAGCCAGCTGCCTGCGTCCTCGGTGATGCGCAAGCTCTCGCCCATCTCCACCACCAGCGTGCGCGTGCGCTTACTGTTGAGCGTATGGGCCAACGTCGAACGCAGCGGATCTGTCGAGCCATGCACCCACACGAGCTGCGTATTGAGGAACTGTGCGAGCGGCAACAGCGTCTTGGCGAACCGCTCCTCCACACGAACCTGAGAGACCTCTTGCAGGTACGCGTCAGGTGCGTGGATGTCAACGCAGGCGTTGGCTCCCTTGATGTCGGCCACGATAGCTGCCGCCAGAGCCTCGTTCATGTTGCCGAGCTTGTTGCCCGGAAAGGTTCGGTCAAGGTCGAGGTCAAAGAGTGGCACTCCATGCTCAGAGGCGCTGATGCCCAACGGGTTCAGCGCAGGATAGATGTCAACGATGCCGCGCAGGTCGCCGATGCGCTCGCGCAGGCGCTGCGCGAGCTCGAACGCCACGAACTGTCCCTCGAGGCCATCACCATGAATGCCCGTGACCACCGCGATGCGTGGCCCACGGCCACCGCGGCCCTCGATACGGTTCTTTTTCACGATGAGGCGCTCGCCCACCGGCAGCGCCGCAGAAAAGACCGTCTCTATCATGTGCCACCTCCTTCGCACCGTGCCGCATCTCATTTTGACGCATCGGACCACCAGATGGGTTTTCAAGTGTTTCGGAAACGATTCCAAGCGAGAACGCATGCGTGTCGTATGGGTGACAGTTGCATGGCGCGGAGATAGACGGTTTGGTTCAAACGGCACGGGCAAGAACTCCCAGCACCTACCCTTTTCACGTGCGGTTCATTAACAGCCAGCCACCATCGCGACAAGGCATGCAAGGAGAGGGACATGATGGAGACCGAGACACGCAGCCTGTATCGGCCAGAGTTTGAGCATGATGCCTGCGGCATCGGGGCGCTCGCGCACCTCAAGGGCGAACGCTCACACCGCATGGTGGACGACGCCCTAAGCGTGCTCGTCAACCTCGAGCATCGCGGGGGCAAGGGCCTTGAGGCAAACACCGGAGACGGCGCGGGCATCCTCTTTCAGGTTCCCCACCGATTCTTCCGCAAGGAGGCCCAGAAGTGCGGGCATCTGCTACCCGACGAGGGCGACTATGGCGTGGCCATGCTCTTTTGCCCACAAGACGGACAGGGCGTCATCGACGCACGCCGCATCTTTGAGGATGGCTGTGCGGCAGAGGGCGTACCCGTGCTCTTCTGGCGTGAGGTCCCCATTGACGATCACGACCTTGGTGCGACGGCACGTGCCTGCATGCCCACCATCCTGCAGGCCTTCGTGGCACGCCCCGATGGAGTGGCTCCAGGCACCGAGTTTGAGCGAAAGCTCTACGTATGCCGACGCACCATCGAGAAGCGCGGCGACGCGTCACACGAACTTGAGGGCAAGATCTTCTACATCTGCTCGATGAGCTCCCGTACCATCGTGTACAAGGGAATGCTCGTGGCGACGCAGATGCGCGGTTTCTACCTGGACCTCAACGACGCGGCAGTGGAGAGCGCCCTCGCCCTCGTGCACTCGCGCTACTCAACCAACACCACGCCCAGCTGGGAGCGCGCGCATCCCAACCGCCTCATCATCCACAACGGGGAGATCAACACCCTGCGCGGCAACGTCAACTGGCTTCGTGCGCGCGAGCCGCACCTCTACTCGCCCATCCTCGGGTCAGACATCCGCAAGGTACTTCCCGTCATCAACCGAGAGGGCTCAGACTCGGCCATTCTGGACAACGTGCTCGAGTTCCTCGTGATGAACGGGCGAGACCTCGCCCGGTCCGTCACCCTCATGATTCCTGAGCCCTGGGAACGCAATGACCAGCTCTCTGATGCACGACGCAGCTATGACGCCTACCAGTCCATGCTGATGGAGCCGTGGGACGGCCCGGCGGCCATTGCCTTCTCTGACGGCGTGCGCATGGGCGCCGCACTTGACCGAAACGGCCTGCGACCCGCCCGCTATTACGTGACGCGCGACGACCGTCTCATCCTCGCAAGCGAGGTGGGCGCCATCGACGTCGACCCTGCCATCATCCTCCAGGCCGGGTGCCTCGGCCCAGGAGAGATGCTGGTAGTCGACCCACGTCAGGGACGCGTCATCTGGAACGACGAGCTGCGCGACGGTTATGCCGCACAGAAGCCTTTCCGTACCTGGCTGGACACTGAGACGGTCGAGGTGTCTGATCTGCCTCTGCATGGCCCCGCAAACAAGGCGTCAGACGATGAGGAGCCGTTGGCCTCTCGCCTTGCCTGCCACGGCTATCACTTTGACGACATCGAGGAGGTCGTGAGACCCATGGCGCAGACGGGTTCGGCGCCGCTCACCTCCATGGGCACCGACGTTCCGCCCGCCATCCTCTCGCGTCGTTGCCGCTCGTTCTTTGACTACTTCAACGAGCTCTTTGCGCAAGTGACCAACCCGCCCATCGACGCCCTGCGCGAGAGCTTGGTGACCTCAGGAGTGCTCTACCTGGGCAACCACGGCAACCTGCTGGAGGATTGCCGCGACACCTGCCGCCTTATCCGCCTTTCGGGACCCATCCTGTCAGACGAGGACTTCGAGCGTATCCGCGGTATTGACCGTGTCGGGTTCCGCGTTGCCACGTTCACTGCCACCTATCCTGCGGGAGGCGCCATCGACGCGCTTGAGCTGGCGCTCGACACGCTCGACAAGGCCGTTGAGCAGGCGGTGCGAGAAGGCTCCAACATCGTCATCATCTCTGACCGCGCGCACCCGGGCGAGGTTCCCATCCCGTCTCTGCTTGCTCTGGGCAGCGTGCACAACCACCTCATCAGGGCAGGAGTGCGCATGCGCACGGACCTCATCGTCGAGACGGGTGATGCCATTTCGCCGCACGACTTTGCCACGCTGGTAGGCTACTCGGCGAGCGGTATCCATCCGTACCTCGCTCACGCATGCATCGACGCGCTCTCGGCCAACGGCGCGCTTGAGCTTGGTCCCAGCGAGGCGAAGGCCAACTACGACCACGCCGTGACCGCGGGCATCGTCTCCATCATGAGCAAGATGGGCATCTCCACCATGCAGGGCTACCACTCGGCCCAGATCTTTGAGGTCTTGGGGCTTGCCGACTCGGTGCTGCACCGCTGCTTTGCCGGCACCACCAGCCGCATTGGCGGCATCGATCTGCAGGGAATTCAACGCGAGGCTGACGAGCGATACCGTCAGGCCCATGTCCGCGGGCTGTCCACTATGTGGCAGCTTCCAAGCTCGGGTATCACCAAGTGGCGCCCCGCAGGCGAGGAGCACCTCATCACGCCCCAGGCCATCTACCTCCTGCAGCGCGCCTGCCGCGAGAACGACTACGCCCTCTTTGGCGAATACTGCGCCGAGGTGCATCGCCCCGGCAAGACCGTTCAGCTCCGTGACCTGCTCGAGCTGGTCCCCTTGGCAACCGGCCCTATCCCACTCGACGAGGTGGAGTCCGTCTCCTCCATCGTTCGGCGCTTCAACACAGGCGCGATGAGCTTTGGTTCCATCAGCCAAGAGGCGCACGAATGCCTCGCCATCGCCATGAACCGCCTGAGAGGCCGCTCCAACACGGGAGAGGGCGGAGAGGATCCTGCCCGCGAGACGCCCCTGGCGTCCGGCGACTCCATGAACTCTGCCATCAAGCAGGTGGCGTCGGGGCGCTTTGGTGTGACGAGCCGCTACCTGGGCAGCGCGACCGAGATCCAGATCAAGATGGCACAAGGCGCCAAGCCCGGCGAGGGTGGCCACCTCCCTGGCCGGAAGGTGTGGCCGTGGGTCGCGCGAATCCGCCACTCCACGCCTGGCGTGGGGCTCATCTCTCCCCCACCCCACCACGACATCTATTCCATCGAGGACCTTGCCGAGCTCATCTTTGACCTGAAGTGCGCCAACCCCCAGGCGCGCATCAGCGTCAAACTGGTGAGCGAGGCAGGCGTGGGAACCATCGCCACTGGTGTCGCCAAAGGCGGGGCGGCAAAGATCTTGATCTCTGGTTCCAACGGCGGAACCGGTGCCGCTCCGCGCGACTCCGTCTACCATGCGGGCCTTCCCTGGGAGCTGGGCCTGGCCGAGGCGCAGCAGACGCTCCTCATGAACGGCTTGCGCTCGCGTGTGACGCTCGAAACCGACGGCAAGCTCATGGACGGACGGGACGTGGCCATCGCGGCCCTGCTGGGTGCCGAGGAGTTTGGGTTCGCCACCATGCCGCTGGTGGCCATGGGTTGCCTCATGCAGCGCGACTGCCACCAGGACACGTGTCCCGTGGGCATCTGCACCCAGGACGAATGCCTGCGTAGGCGCTTTGCCGGCAAGCCCGAACACGTGGTCAACTTCATGACCTTCGTAGCGCAGAGCCTGCGCGAGCACATGGCGCGCTTGGGCTTCCGCACGATCGACGAGATGGTGGGCCATCCCGAATGCCTGCGACAACGCGCAATCGACGGTCACCAAAAGGCCAACTCCTGTGACCTCTCCGCCCTCCTCTATCAGGCGACGCCCCAGCTCGCAGAGCCCATACCGGGTGCTGATGGCGTGCGTTTCTACCCCGAGATGGCCGCGGACCTGCACCTTGACCAGACACTGGACGCAACGCTCTTCGTCCCGTACACCACGAGTGCCCGCGAGCACATGGTCCCCGTACGTTTCCACGCGGACATCGACAACGTCAACCGCTGCGTGGGCACCATGTTGGGAGCAGCAGTGACCAAGGCCCACCCCGAGGGACTGCCCGAGGGTGCCGTCACCATCGATTGCGAGGGCTCGGGCGGACAGAGCTTCGCGGCGTTCCTTCCGCGGGGTATCACGCTCAATATCGAAGGCGACGCCAACGACTATGTGGGCAAGGGCCTCTCGGGTGGCATCGTCTCGGTGCGTCCCCGCTCAGGCGCGTCCTACAAGTTTGACGAGAATGTCAGCGTGGGCAACGTCGCCTTCTATGGGGCGACAAGCGGAAAGGGCTTTGTGAACGGCTTTGCCGGCCAGCGCTTTGGCGTGCGCAACTCCGGCGCGACGCTCGTGGTGGAAGGCGTGGGCAACCACGGCTGCGAATACATGACCGGAGGTACCGTCCTCGTCTTGGGCGAGGTGGGCCAGAACTTTGCCGCAGGAATGAGCGGAGGCACAGCCTATGTCTATGACGAGCTGCGCACGTTTGAGGCGCGCTGCAACAAGGACATGGTCGAGATCACCCGCCCCACCGACGCCGAGCTCGAGCAGGTCAGAAAGCTCATAGAGGAACACGTGGAGCGGACGGCGAGTCCGCGCGGCATCAAGCTGCTCTACCAGTTTGCCGACGCGCGCAGGCACTTCCTGAAGGTGGTTCCCCACGAGTACCAGCAGATCATGGATCGCGCCGACCTCGAACAGGCGAGCGGCGTGAGCCGGGAAGAGGCCATAGAGCTCGCCTTCGAGTCGCTCAGGAAGGAGGCTTAGGACCATGGGAAAGCCAGGAGCATACCTCACGATCAGCCGGCAAGAACACGCCATGCGCGAGTCTCGCGAGGCCGTGCATGACTATGGCGAGCTGGCACTGCCACTTGCCGCCGAGGTGCAGCAGGTGCAGGCAAGCCGCTGCATGTACTGCGGTGTCGCCTTCTGCCAGGTAGGAGCGCGCTTTGGCAGTGCCCGACCCTCGGGCTGCCCGCTGCACAACCTCATACCCGAATGGAACGACCTCGTCTTCCGCGGGCTGTGGGACGAGGCTGCGGAGCGACTCGCACTCACCAACCCCTTCCCCGAGTTTACGGGCCGGGTATGCCCTGCGCTCTGCGAAGCGGCATGCAACCTAGGTCTCCACGACGGAGCGACCACTATCAAGGATAACGAGCGCGCCATCTCTGACCATGCATGGGCGCACGGCCTCGGCACGCTCGACCTTGAGGCGTCACCGGAAGGCGCTCCGAAGGTGGCCGTCATCGGGTCTGGGCCTGCCGGCCTTGCCAGCGCTTGGGAGCTTGCGAGGCGCGGTGCCCGGGTGACGCTGGTAGAACGTGATGACCGAGCGGGCGGCCTCCTCATGTACGGCATCCCCAACATGAAGCTGCCCAAGGAGGTGGTGGAACGGCGCACGTCGCTCATGGCATCCTCTGGCATCAGCATACTCTGCGATACCGACGTGACCGAACCGGCCACCGCAACGCAGCTTGCCACGTCACACGATGCCGTGGTCATCGCCACCGGAGCGCGCAAGGCTCGCACCATTGCCGTTCCAGGCTCGGACGCGGACGGCGTCGTCCTGGCTGTGGACTACCTCACCGCCGCGACCAAGGCGCTCATGAATGGCAACGAACCGCAGGTCAACGCTGCTGGCTGCGACGTGGTGGTGATTGGCGGAGGAGACACGGGCACCGACTGCGTTGCGACGGCACTGAGGCAGGGAGCCGCAAGCGTGACGCAGCTGGAGTTTCTTCCCGAGCCACCCGCATCACGTGCGGAAGGTGACAGCTGGCCGCAGTGGCCCCAGGTGCGCAAGGATGACTATGGACAGCTTGAGGCCGAGGCCCTGCAGGGGTGCGATCCACGACAATGGGCCGTCGACACGCTCGAGGTGCTGCAAGATGAGGGGCGCGTCAGCGGCCTCCGCGTCGTGTCACTTGACTGGTCTTCCGGCAAGCCCGAGCGTCTTGCAGAGACGGAGCGCGTCATTCCGGCCCAGCTCGTGCTGTTAGCCATGGGATTCGTCGGCCCTGAGGGCCAGGTGTTCCAGGTGTTTGGCGTGACATGTTCCGATGACGGTCGCCATCTGCCTCTGACGCACACGGATTCGCACCGCACTATCTCAGAGAGCCCTATCCCCGTCTTTGTAGCAGGAGACTGTCGCATGGGCTCCTCGCTCGTCGTTAACGCCATCGCCGACGGACTCGCGTGCGCCGCAGAGGTGGCCGACACGCTTGGCCTGTAAGGGAGGTTCCGCACATGCACTTCACCAAGATGCACGGCCTGGGCAATGACTACCTCTACGTCTATGAAGAGGTCCCTGCCAACGTTGCCGAACTCTCCATTTGCCTGTCTGACCGTCACTTTGGCGCAGGGTCAGACGGGATGATCTTCATCACGCCCTCCACATTACCCGCCGCGGACTTTACGATGCGCATCTTCAATGCCGACGGCAGCGAGGCCCTGATGTGCGGAAACGGCATCCGCTGCGTGGGCAAGTACGTTTACGACAAGGGGCTGACCGACAAGGCCGCCATCGATGTCGACACCCTCTCGGGCATCAAGCACCTCGTGCTGCAGATACAGGACGGCAAGGCATGCGGAGCAACCGTAAGCATGGGCCACGTTACTGTGAACGATGACCTGTTCATACGGGTTGAGCCGCACGATGAGGACACCACACTGGTCTGCACGCCGGTCGATGTGGGCAACCCCCACGCAGTCTTCTTCGTGCCCGACGCCGAGGCGGTTCCCCTAGCCACGCTGGGGCCACGCATCGAGCATCATACGACCTTCCCTGGCGGTGTCAACGCCGAGTTCGTGCAGGTACTCTCGTCTCACGAGCTGCGCATGCGCGTGTGGGAGCGCGGGAGCGGCGTCACTTTGGCCTGTGGCACGGGCGCCTGCGCGTCGGCTGCCGCGGCCGTCAACAAGGGCTTCTGCCCCGCAGACGAGTCCATCACCGTGCGGCTTGACGGCGGGGAGCTGCAGATAACCGTACAAGCGAACGGCGAGGTGCTCATGACAGGCCCCGCCACCACCGTCTACGAAGGGGAGGTTGCCCTGTGATCACGCCCAACCACCACTATGCGGAGCTCAAGGACTCGTACCTCTTCGCGCGCATCGCACAGAAGGTGAGCGACTATCAGGCGTGCCATCCAGACGCGCATCTACTGCGCATGGGCATTGGCGATGTGTCCCTTCCGCTGTGCGACGCGGTCATCGCAGCCCTCCACCAGGCGGTGGATGACCAGGCAGACAAAGACCGCTTTCAAGGCTATCTCCCCGAGTGCGGGGCGCCCTTCCTCCGCGAAGCGATCGCTGCGCACTACCACACGCGCGGGGTCGAGCTCTCTCCCGACGAGGTCTTTGTCTCCAGCGGGGCAAGCGACGAGCTGGGCGACATCCTCGACCTCTTTGACCGCTCGAGCGCTGCCCTTGTCATCGAGCCCGCCTATCCCGCCTATGTGGACGCCAACGTCATGGCGGGCCGCACCATCGTCCACTTGCCTTCGAGCAAGGGTGACGGCTTCTTGCCCGAGCCTAGCGAGGAGACGCTGGCAGACCTCATCTACCTGTGCTCACCCAACAACCCCACCGGCGCGACCTTCAGCCGGACGCAGCTGCAGCACTGGGTGGACTTTGCCAACGAACATGGCTCGATCATCCTGTTTGATGCAGCCTACGAGGCATTTATCGAGGATCCAGACCTCCCCCATTCCATCATGGAGATCGAGGGAGCAAAGACCTGCGCCATCGAGATCTGCTCCCTCTCCAAAACCGCAGGCTTCACGGGTACGCGGCTTGGCTACACGGTGGTGCCCAAGGCGCTCATGCGCGCGGGCATGAGCATGAACGACATGTGGGTGCGCAACCGCACCACCAAGACCAACGGCGTCTCGTACGTCATCCAGCGTGGTGGAGCCGCCGTCTTCACGTCCGAGGGCCAACGTCAGATACGGGAGAACCTGCGCTACTACAAGGAGAACGCGCGCATCCTCATGCAGGCGCTCGATCAGGCGGGCATCTGGTACTGCGGTGGAAGGAACGCCCCGTACCTATGGATTGAGTGCCCAGACGGCATGGGCGGCTGGGAGTTCTTTGACTACCTGCTCAACGAGGCGCAGGTCGTGGGCACGCCAGGCGAGGGCTTTGGCGCATGCGGCAAGGGATACTTCCGCTTCTCCACCTTCGGGAACCGCGAGGATACGCAGGAAGCAGCACGCAGGCTGCTTGACCTGCTTTCGTAGAGCCCTGCGACGAGCAACGGGCGAACACCGAAATCCAGATGCTACGTTGGTGCAATCTTGCCTTAACACATTTGCCGTCAAGCACGGCACGACCTCTCACTTCAGGGAAATAAAGCGCAGGTAGTCTCATGTGCGTCACTTGATGCGCCACACAAGCGCATGGTTCAAGAAGGGAGATTTGCCATGGCCCAAGACAAGGTCACTGCGGAGTGGGGAGAGCTGCTCTTCACCGACGCGGACATGCAGGAGCGCCTTTCCAGGCCCACGTACAAGGAGCTCAAGCAGGTCATCGACGACGGAGCGCCCCTTGACCTCGACATCGCCAACGAGGTGGCGCACGCCATGAAGGAGTGGGCGCTGGAGAAGGGCGCCACACACTTCACGCACTGGTTCCAGCCGCTGACGGGCATCACGTCGGAGAAGCACGACGGCTTCCTGACGCCGCGCTCTGATGGCTCGATCCTCATGGCCTTCAGCGGTAAGGAGCTCGTGCAGGGCGAACCTGACGCCTCCTCGTTCCCCTCGGGCGGCTTGCGCGCCACCTTCGAGGCGCGCGGCTACACCGTGTGGGATCCCATGAGCCCCGCCTTCATCAAGGACGAGGTGCTCTGCATCCCCACGGCGTTCATCTCCTACACCGGAGAGGCGCTCGACAAGAAGACCCCGTTGCTGCGCTCCCAAAACGCCCTCGAGGTGCAGGCCAAGCGCGTGCTAGCCCTGTTTGGTCGCGAACCAAAACGCGTCTTCACCACCGTCGGCCCCGAGCAGGAGTACTTCCTCATCAAGGAGGAGGACTACAAGGCCCGCCCAGACCTCATCCTCACCGGTCGCACGCTCTTTGGCTGCGCGCCGGCCAAGGGCCAGGAGCTGGAGGAGCACTACTTCGGCGCCATCCGGCCCACCGTCAGCGAATTCATGAAGGAGCTCGACGACGAGCTCTGGAAGCTGGGCATCCCCGCCAAGACCAAGCACAACGAGGTCGCTCCGTGTCAGCACGAGCTTGCGCCGGTCTTCGAGAAGGGCTCGACGGCCATCGACGACAACCTCCTCACCATGGAGAAGATGCGCCTTCTGGCCAGCCATCACGGGCTCGTCTGCCTGCAACACGAGAAGCCATTCGAGTACGTCAACGGATCGGGCAAGCACAACAACTGGTCCATCAGCGCTGACGACAAGAACCTCCTTGAGCCCGGCCCCGACCCCGAGCACAACCTGCAGTTCCTCGTGTTCCTCGCCTGCCTGGTGGCAGCCGTCGACGAGCACGCTGACCTCATGCGCATGTCTGTGGCCTCTGCCGGAAACGACCACCGTCTGGGCGTAAACGAGGCACCGCCGGCCATCGTCTCCATCTTCCTGGGAGACAACCTCTCCCCGGTCGTCGAGGCACTGATCAACAAGGAGCACGCCGACGTCGCGGAGCGCGAGCTCATCGACCTGGGCATCCCGCAGCTGCCAGCGGTGCTGCGCGACAACACCGACCGCAACCGCACCTCGCCCTTCGCCTTCACGGGCAACAAGTTCGAGTTCCGCATGTGCGGAAGC
>CADBRX010000176.1 GCA_902797175.1 uncultured Coriobacteriaceae bacterium
CTTCGACTACTCCAAGGTCGGCATCTGGCGCAAGGCCACGCCCGAGGACCTGGACTACTTCTCGGCCGTGGGCTACTACTTCGCGCGGGGTCTCGAGATGGTGCTCGACGTGCCGGTGGGCATCGTGGGCTGCAACTACGGCGGCACCACCTCTGCGGCGTGGATGGCGCCCGAGCATGCGCGCGTCGTGCAGCCCGAGCTGGCCGCCGCCTTCGACGCCAAGCTCCAAGGGCTGCCCTACGAGGAGCTGCTGGCGCACGGGCGCCTCAACGCTGCCAAGAACGACAAAGGCTACGCCACCTGGCCCGCCTGGAACGAGTTCTTCCTGCCCAAGACGCCGACCGAAGACGAAGTCAAGGCCTTCATGGCGGCCGAGGCGCAGAGGGCTTCGGAACCTGCCGACGTGGGCGGACTCGAAATCGGTGGAGGGCAGGCTGGCAAGGGTGAAGCCCCGAACGTTCATCCCGGCCTCATGACCCCCACCAAGGAGGCACCGGGCGCCCTCTTCACCTACATGGTGCTCCCCATCGCGGGCTTTGCCACGCGTGGCGTGCTGTGGTACCAGGGGGAGAGCGACGACGAGGTTGACGGCGCCCAGTGGCGCCACGAGGAGGCACTGCGCACCGTCATCGCGGACTGGCGCGATGCCTGGCAACGTCCCGACCTGCCCTTCCTGGTGGTCCAGCTGCCGGGATTTGGCGACTGGATGGGCATGGGACCGCATGACTACGTGACCATCCGCGCGTGCCAGCAGAAGGTGGCCGACGAGGACGATCGCGTGTGGCTCTGCTCGGCGAGCGACATGGGTGACAAGCACGACATCCACCCCAAGGAGAAGAAGCCCATCGGCGAGCGTCTTGCCCTCTTGGCGATGTGCCACCTGCTGGGGATGCCCATCCCGGCCGACGCGCCGCGTTGCGTCGGCGCGGAGCGCAAGGGCTCGTTCGTCGTCCTGCGCTTCGGCAACGCCGCGGGCGGCATGGCGATCGCAGGAGCCGAGTGCAACGCGCTCGAGGTCCTGCGTGACGGCGAGCCCGTGCCGTTCAGGGCAGGAGCGCGCGGAGATGAGCTGGTCATCATGCTCGAGGGGGACCAGCCGGGTCCTCTTGAGGTGCGCTTTGCCCAGACCAACTGGTTCCGCACCAACCTCTACAACGGGGCCGAGATTCCCGCCCTGCCCTTTGCGGTAACCTGCTGACGTACGGCACAGAGGGAGTGCGCCATGCTCACCTACACCATGGATGTCGAGGAACGCAGCCGCTGGATCATTGCCACGCCCTCGGTAACGGAGTCTGCTCAGCCCTATTTCTGCAGCGAGGTGGGCGACTTCTACGCTCGTTCGAACTTCTCCACCGCGCGGTCGGACAAGAACAGCTTCATCGTGTTCTACACGCTAGGCGGTGCGGGGGTGGTGCGGCAGGGCGGACAGGAGGTGATCCTCCTTAAGGGCCAGGCACTGCTGATGGATTGCCGCTTACCCCAGAGCTACGGTACGGCTCCTGGGCACAACCATTGGTATCACCTGTGGACGCACGTGGACGGGGGAGGCGTCTCCTTGGCCGGAGAGCAGCTGGGCCTGCCGCGCCTTGTTCCCGTCAACGTGCCTTTGTCGCGCGTCCAGCCCCACTTTGACGTGCTCTTTGAGCTGATGGACAAGGAATCGCTCGCAAACCGCGCCCGCACGGGGGTTGCCGTCCACGCGCTTCTGGCGGAGCTGGTGATGGCCTCGCTCGCGCCGCATGGATCTGGCGCAGATGACCCCGTGGTCTCTGTGCGCAACTACATCGAGAGGCACTTTGCCGAAGAGCTGTCGCTTGAGCGGCTGGCCGACGTCGCCGCTGTGAGCCCCAGCTACCTCATCCGTCTCTTCAAGCGCCAGATGGGCACCACGCCGCACGACTACCTGCTGCGCTACCGCATCTCCCGCGCAAAGGAACTGCTCGCCGAAACCACGATGACCAGCGCCGCCATCGCGCGACAGGTTGGCTTTAACTCCGAGAGCAACTTCAGCTATCGCTTCTCGCGGATGGTCGGGCAGAGCCCGCGGGCGTATCGGCAGAGCGCGCCCGAGCTGGTACTGGAGCAGGGCAACAGGTAGCTCTTTGGGAGCTGTCCTGCCGAAGCCGTCGCGCGGAAAGGTGCCATGGGATCATGGTCAGTTGGGATGGGGCGAGCCATGGGCTTACTTGACCGTCTGTTTGCCGAAGTGCATGTACCTGACGCTGACGGCGTGAGGGTGCTTGATGTGCCAAGCGCCATGAATCTGCGCGATCTGGGAGGCTACGAGACGCCTGATGGCCCGACCGTCACGCATCGCTTCCTGCGCTGCGGCTCGACGCGGTGCATGAGCCAAAAGGACCGTGCCTTCCTGCGTGCCTATGGGCTGACGCACGTTCTTGACCTGCGCGGCTCGGGGGAGAGCCCCGAGCTCACGTGTCCGTATGCCCGTGAGCGCGATGTCGTGTGGAAGAACGTGACCCTTCTGGGCCGCAACCTCTCCGATCCCGCCTTCGCCGCCGCCCAACACGACCTTGACTATCTGTCGCGGGGATACGTCGCCATGCTCGAGAACCACGAGACCATCAGGCAGGCCGTGTCGTTCTTGGCAACCGTTCCCCATGACGAATGCGCACTCTTCCACTGCGCCGCCGGCATGGACCGCACGGGCGTGACGGCGATGCTGCTCCTGGGGGCTGCGGGCGTCTCGCGCACCGACATCGTGCGCGACTATCTCTATTCGTTTGCTTCCGTGCGCGACGTCGACCGCTTTGTTGCCGAGGGCATGGCGCCCGACTCGTTTGCTGGGAGCCGCCTTATGGGCCGCCTCGACACTATGGGCAAGGTGTATGACGCCGTGGTGGGCGCATACGGCACGGTGGGGGACTACCTCCTTGCCTGCGGTCTCTCCGACGCTGAGCTCAAGCTGCTGAGGAGCCGCCTGCTCGTTGCCTGACGGCTCCGGTCACCGATGGAGCCGTTTACCAATATGGGTAAAATTGAGTATCTCATTTTTACCCATACCATGCCTATATTTGAGTAGTTGTATGCATATGTCCGCCTGGCCGAGCGGAGGGCAGAATGACGCAAAAACAGGTTTTTCCCTGGGAGAAGGGCAACGAGTTCCTGCTTGCCTGCGGCGACGTCCATGAGCCGTACGAATTCTGCGTCATGGCGCTTGAGCGGTTCCACACGCTTGTGGACTTTGACGAGGGCGTCTTCCTCATGCTGGATGGCAACCGCAACATCGAGCGCAAGTACTTCTCCAACATCTCCAAGCACTGGAGCTCGCTCTACCTCGAGTACTTCGCGCGCGATTCGTCCAACGGTTTCGAGCTGAGCCAGGACGTGTCCGAGCAGCGAGGCATGACGTACGTGAAGGTCATCGACTGGGGCGCCTATGACTGGATCAATGACGACTTCATGAACCTCTACATCCGCGCGCGCGGCCTCTGCCACTCGCTGACCTTTGTGCTCTTCGACTTGAACGGGGCGCCTGCGGCGGTGTTCTCGCTGGACAGGATGCGCGAGCACCCCTACACCGACCGGGATGTGACCATTACGCGCACGATGGTGGCACACCTGAACAACTTCTATAAGAACCTGCTGGTGCGCCCTTCGGACGTGGCTCCCGAATGGGAGGACGTGCGGGGGGCAGACGACCTCACCCCGCGCGAGCGCGAGGTTGCCGACCTTCTGTGCAAGGGCGTGAAGCCCAACAACATCGCGCGCGAGCTGCACATCTCCATTGGCACGGCAAACAAGCACATCGCCCACATCTACCGAAAGTTTGGGGTGAGCAGCCGCCAGGAGCTGCTCGTTCGAATGCTCAGGAAATAGGAATACAGGCAAACTGAAAGGATGCTCGTGATATGGCTGTGACATTAGGACAGGAGGCCCGTGGGGCGCTTCTTTCGGGGGTGAACAAGCTCGCTGACGCCGTGAGGGTGACCTTGGGACCTCGTGGTCGCAACGTCGCCATGTACCAGAAGGCGGGCTTGCGCGACGCCGAGTACTCTGACCGCGCCCAGCCGGGGGCGCATGTGCTCATGACCAACGACGGCGTGACCATCGCCAAGTCCATCGTGCTGGCCGACCCGGCCGAAAACATGGGGGCCCAGCTGGTGCGCGAGGCTGCCGTCAAGGCCAACGACGAGGCGGGCGACGGTACCACGACCGCGATAGTGCTGGCCCAGGCGCTGCTCAAGGGCGCCTTCCGGGCGGTTGCGGCGGGGTCGGACCCGCTTGCCCTGAGGCGTGGCATCAAGGTGCTGGGCGATGCGGCGCTTTCCGAGCTTAAGGAGCGTGCCGTGCCCGTCGACACCGAAGGCGCACTTGCGAACGTGGCCACCATCTCGTGCCAGGACGAGAAGATCGGGGCGATGGTGGGCAAGGCCCTCCATGAGGTGGGCCTCGAGGGCGTGGTCAATGTCGACGACTCCCGCCGTATGGACACGGAGCTCGACATTGCCGAGGGCATCGTGTTCGACCGGGGACTGACCAATCCCTACCTGGCGACGGATGCTGCCCGTGGCGTGGCTGAGCTCGAGCATCCCTACATCCTGCTTACCGACAAGACGTTGAGCAATGCGCAGGACCTGATTCCCGCCATGATCTGCGCCGCGGAGGATGGTAGGGACTTCCTGCTCATCTGCGACGGGCTGGAGGGTGATGCCCTCGCCATGGTCATAGAGAACAAGCGCCAGGGAGACATGGGCGTGGCGAGCGTGCTTGCTCCCGAGTACGGGGAGGGCAGGCGCTGGCGCATGGACGACCTGGCCGTTCAGACGGGTGGCATGTACGTGACAGCCGAGGGAGGGCTGAGCCTGCAGGACGTGACGCGCGACATGCTGGGTAGCGCCGAGCGCGTCGTGGTGGATCGCAAGCGCACGACCATCATCGGCGGCGAGGGAGATCCTGCCGCCGTGGCGGAGCGCGTGGCACAGCTGCGTTATTACGCTGAGAACACCGGCTACGAGTTCAACCGAAAGCGCCACGCCGAGCGTCTGGCCAAGTTCGTCTCGGGCGTGGCGACCATCAAGGTGGGCGGCGTGACGGAGGCGGAGCAGTGGGAGCGCAAGATGCGCGTGGAGGATGCGGTGAACGCCGCGCGCGCTGCCTTCGAGGAGGGCGTGGTTGCCGGTGGCGGCACGGCGCTCTTTGATGCGGCAACCGAGCTTGACGACGTTGCGGACGGGCTCGAGGGTGACGAGCGAGTTGGCGCCCGGATTGCCCTCGAAGCTCTTCAGGCACCACTGCGGCAGATTGCCGAGAACGCGGGTAAGAGCGGTTCGGCCATCGCCGCGCATGTGGCGGAGCTGGAGCCGGGCGTGGGCTACGATGCGGGAAGCGACCGTTACGTGGACATGCTCTCCGAGGGCATCATTGATCCCCTGAGCGTGACGAGGACTGCCCTCGAGGCAGCCCTTTCTGTGGCGACTACGGCGCTCACGAGCGAGGCGAACGTGTTGAGCGTGCGCGGCGAGGCCCGCAACCTTGCCGAGGCATTTGGCGTGGGGGGTGCGCGATGAGCTACAACGAGGAGCGTTGGCGTGCCTACGTGCTCGCCTATGACGTTGAGGTTTCGCAGGAGGATGTGGAGGAGGAGCTCTTTCGGATCCGAGCCGACATGAAGCATCGGATGATGTATGCGCAGATGAGCGGCGAGGAGGCCCACCTCTTTCCCGATGCGGAGCTTGCCGAGCAAACCGACGCCCTCATGGAGGCCGCCGTATTTGAGGTGAAGGAGCCTCTCGTGCTGAAGGACCTTACCAAGAAGCTTGACGTGCAGGTGACCGCCGACGAGCTCTTGGCCGAGGGGGAGGCCATTGCAAAACGGCAGAACTCCACGCTTGACGAGGTAAAGCGCTTCTTTGGACAGGACCTCGCGTTTCTCGAGCGCGACGTGCGCGAGAACAAGATCCGCCTCTGGGCGACATCCCAGCAATAGGGCGATACAAAGGGGTTACGCCCTTACGTATCGGTTGGTACGTAAGGGCGTAACCCCTTTGTATCGACTTGTCTCACGAATACATACTTATACCTCGGCAAACAACCGCTTTCCATACCCATTATTGCGTATAAAACATACCCATTCCTACCCATCGAAGGCGAACGGTTGCGCTCGTATCTTCAGATATGTGGGAGACGCATTCGTAGCCGCTGCGGCGGCGGAAAGAGGGTTTTGCCATGGACAAAGAAGATCTGTTTGACATGTCATGCGACAGCCTGGAGGATGTGGAGCCCCTAAGCGACCTCATGGACCTCAGCGGCAAGGTCGCTGTGGTCTCGGGCTCGGTGGGCCTGGCCCTCTTTGTGGTCAAGCGCCTGGCTGAGCTCGGCGCGAAGGTAGTCTTTGGCGCCCGCTCCGAGGAGTGGGGCGAGATGGCCCTCGAGGCCCTGAACGACCTCGGCTACGAGGACGTGGCGTACAAGCAGTACGACACCCGCAATGTTGCCGAGTCCGAGGAGCTCGTCAAGTTTGCCGAGGAGACCTACGGACCGGTTGACATCTGCGTGCCCGTGGCCGCCACCTGGCAGGCCCGTGCCTTCCTCGACATGGACGAGGAGCTTTACGACGATGTGGTCGACACCGACATGAAGGGCCAGTACTTCCTGGTCCAGGCCTGCGCCCGCTCCATGGTTCGCGCCAAGCATGGTGGCAAGGTCGTCACCATCGCTTCCGTTGCCTATCGTGGCGAGGACATGACCAAGCTCGCCATGATGACGCACTACAACGCCGCCAAGGCAGGCGTCATCGGCATGACCCGCGGCATCGCCAAGGAGCTCAAGCAGTACGGCATCAACGTCAACTGCGTCGCACCCGGCGCCATGGTCACCCCCGGTGCCATCGCCAACTGCCTCGAGACCACCGAGCGCTATGGCCAGGAGTGGCAGCACGACCAGATGAGCCTCTCCGACGCTCCCGTCGCCTCCACGCCCGACATGATGGCCCGCGTGATCGCCACCATGTGCACAGGCATCTCGGACTTCATGTACGGCAAGGTCATTGACGTCGATGGCGGTGCTGGCCTCTCCTTCCAGGAGAAGCCTTGGAGCTACACGATGGAGGGCGGCCTCCACGCCTAAAGGCACGTTCTTTTGGTAATCACCCGCGACAGCGGGATAGGCAAGATACGACAGAGAAAGGAACCATCATGGCCATCAGCAGCAAGAGCAAGCTCAGCGAGATCCTTGAGGACGAGCGCGCCGTCGCTATCATCGACGAGTATGTTCCCGGCTTTGTCTCCAACCCCGAGCTCGGTCCCGTCAAGGGCATGAAGATGAAGACCCTGCTTAAGTTCCCGCAGGTCGGTCTGCCCAAGGAGACCGTCAACGAGATCATCGCCCGCCTCGATGCCCTCGACGCATAATTCCTCAGCTTCACTTTGCCGCTGTCCGGTCCTGCGGGCAGCGGCAGTACTGCTGTTACGTCACTGATTGAAAGGAACGAACATGGCCGATAACGAGCATGCCGACATTTCGATGTCAACCGTGCACCGCACCCGCAAGAACCTCGCCTATCTCCAGAAGATGAAGGACAAGGGCGAGAAGATCGTCCAGATGTGCCCCGCAGAGCTCGGCCCCTTC
>CADBRX010000177.1 GCA_902797175.1 uncultured Coriobacteriaceae bacterium
CGTGGTATGCACCCTTGGTCACGGGGCACATACGCTCGACGTCTGCTGAGTACTGCATGTATTGCTCCTCTCCAAAACTCAGTGTGCACGGTCTTTGGCCGAACACATCTTTCACAGCCTTTGGGGCTGCGTTTTACCGACACGAAAGCCATGGGAACGATGCCCATAACTTTTATCAGTCTAATGCTCGCGAGGCGTTTGTTGTGACCACGCCGTTGGGCAATCGGGCGAATGGAACACTCGATGGGTATCAGTTGCCGTCAGGGCATGCTGTTCTATCACGTTAAGGTGCCGCTCACACATTAGGGGCGCATGTAGCGGGGCATTGCGGGTGACAATCGCGTAGAATCCAACTTGATATGGCTTTTGCCACAAGTACCCGTCCAAGGGAGAAGACCATGGCCAACGTTGATATCGCCAGCACGCTCATCAAGTTCCTTGCCAGCAACCCCGAGCTCATCACCCAGTTCCTGAACCATCCGTACAGCACGACGCAGCAGGCGACTGGCGCGTCGCAGCAGCTTTCCCAGACCGACATGAGCGAGGTCGTCACGGCCGCCGCCGCCATGTCCACGGGCCAGAATGTCGACATGTCCAACCTCGCCGGCGTTGCCTCCACGCTCCTCGCCCAGAACGGCGGCAGCGTGCACCAGCTCACCAACGCACTCTTTGGCACGCCCCAGCAGGCAGTCCAGATCCAGCAGGAGCAGGCAGCAAGTGGCGTCCAGAGCTCCGGGCTGAATCTCGGCACGCTCGTCGGGCTTGCGGGCGCCCTCATGGGAACTGGCGCCGCGGTTTCGGCTGCCAAGAAAAAGAAGACGGGCGCCGACCTCGTCGATCTCTCTGACGGCTTTGACGTCAAGGACGCCATCGGCCTGGCAAGCCTGTTCCTGGCCAACAAGAAGTAATTTCGTTTGCAGTTGACTGATGGCGGGGCTGGCTCAGACGGGTCGGCCCCGCCCTGCTCTTTGGAGAGCGACATGGGATGGTTTGACGAGCTGTTCAAGAAGTTCTCCCGCGTAAAGCTGCCGCTGCGCGAGAAGCCCGACGGTGTGCGCGTCCTGGACGTGCCGACGGGGGAGAACGTGCGGGAGCTGGGTGGATATCAGGCCAAGGACGGCGTCACCAGGTTCAGGCGCTACCTTCGTTCGGGCGATACGGGCTACCTTTCCGAAAAGGACCTGCGGCTGTTTGAGCGCATGGGGGTCACGCATGTGCTCGACCTGAGGGGTGACTTTGAAAAACCCGCCCAGACGTGTGCGTTTGCCCAGCGTGCGGGCATCACGTGGCTCAACGTGCCCCTCTTTGGCTATGACGTCTCGGATCCAAAGCTGCAGCGAGACGAGGGGGATGACTACAGCGACTACCTTGTGGACAGCTACCTCACCATGTTGGCAAACCATGATGCGGTTCGGCAAATCGTCACCTTTCTTGCCGATGTGCCGGAGGGGGAGTGTGCGCTCTTTCATTGCGCCGCCGGCATGGACCGTACGGGCGTCACGGCCATGCTGCTTCTGGGACTGGTGGGGGTGGATCGCACCCAGATCATTGCGGACTATACGTATTCGTTTGGCTCGGTGGCGGAGGTCGACCGTGCGGTGGTCGACCCCGATTACGTTGACGAGGGATGGAACAGCATCGCTGCACGTAGGGACACCATGGCGGCTGTCTACGACAGGCTGATCGAGGCCTATGGCTCCGTGGAGGACTATCTCTTGGCGTGCGGCGTTTCCGCAGAGACGCTCGCCCTGCTCAAAGCGCGCCTGGTAGAGGAACGGTAACCTCACCTAGGGGTCCCACCCTTTTGTGCGGTACCGCACAAAAGGGTGGGACCCCTAGGTGAGGTTGGTATAGGTTGCTACCTTCCGCTGCGTGAGCGCGACGTCTGGATCATGCGGTTGATGGCGTTGACGTAGGCCTTTGCAGCCGAGACGATGATGTCGTTGTCGGCGCCGCGGCCCACATAGACCATGCCGTCATCCGAGGTCACGCGCACCGTGACCTCGCCGATGGCGTCGATGCCGCGCGTGATGGCCTTGACGGCAAACTCCGCGAGGTCTCCGTGGACGGCAACCACGCGGTCAATTGCCTTGTAGGAAGCATCCACCGGGCCCGTGCCCGTCGCGCTCACCACGTGCTTGACGCCCAGCTCGTCGGTGATGGTGGCCACGGCCGTGGGAACGAGCGGGTCACCGCACTGGATTTGCAGCGCATTGAGGGTGTAGACGGCGGCTACGTCGCGCTCGCGCTCCTGGATGATGGACTCGAGGTCCTCGTCGTAGACCTCCTTCTTCTGGTCGGCCATCTCGAGGAAGCGGTCGTAGATGTCCTCGAAGTCCTTGTCCTCGAAGGAGTAGCCCAGATCGGTCAGGCGGTGACGCAGCGCCGCATGGCCCGAGCGGGCGGAAAGGATGATTTCTGAGCCTACGGCACCGACCTCGGCGGGGTCGATGATCTCGTAGGTCGCACGGGACTTGAGGACGCCGTCTTGGTGGATGCCCGCAGAGTGGGCAAAGGCGTTGGCTCCCACGATGGCCTTGTTTGCCTGAACGCTCATACCCGTGATGCGGCTGACGAGGCGGCTCGCGCGCATGAGCTCGGTAGTCTTGATGTCGGTGTGAGCGTCAAGCTTGTCCCCGTGCATGCGGATGGCCATGACGACCTCTTCGAGCGAAGCGTTGCCCGCGCGCTCGCCCAGGCCGTTGATGGTGCACTCAACCTGGGTCGCACCCGCGCGGATGCCAGCAATGCTCAGCGCCGTGGCAAGGCCCAGGTCGTCATGCACGTGCACAGAAAGCGTCACGTTCTCGATGCCCTTGACGCGCTCGGCAACGGTGCGCACCCGCTCTCCCCACTCATCCGGCAGACAGAAGCCCGTCGTATCGGCCAGATTGATGACGGTGGCGCCCGCGTCAACGGCTGCCTGCACAACGCGGACGAGGAAGTTCATATCGGCACGGCCCGCATCCTCGGCATAGAACTCGACGTCATTGACGAGCGAAAGGGCGTGCTTTATGCAGCTGACCGCACGCTCGACGCATTCGTCCTCCGTCATGCGCAGCTTGTCCTTGAGGTGGACCTCCGACACGCCCAGCCCGGTAACGATGCGCGGCCTCTTTGCCGTTACCAGCGCCTCGGCAGCGCGGTCGATGTCTTCTTTGATCGCGCGCGTGAATGCGGCGACGACGCAGCTCTCGCCAGCCAGTTGGCCTATCTCCTGCACAGAGCGAAAGTCGCCAGGGCTCGACGTGGGAAAGCCCGCCTCGATGACGTCTACGCCAAGGCGGATGAGCTGACGTGCAATGATGAGCTTTTCCTCGGTGTTCATGGAGGAGCCAGGTGACTGCTCCCCGTCACGCAGCGTCGTGTCAAAGATGGCGATCTTGCGGCTCATGGGTGTTCCTCTCGCGCTGGTAGCCCGTGGCGGTACGCCACGGCGATGTGCATGTCACTATGGCACATACACCACAAAACCGCAGGAAGGGTTGCGAGAATGAAACAATGCCCACATCTGCTACGCTTGTACCAAATCGCTGGGTGAGACAAGGGGGACCCATGCTCGAAATTCTTATCTGGTTGGCCATCCTGCCTTCTGGAATCCTCATCGCTCGTGTGCTTAAGCTCGACAAGGTCGAGGAGGAGCCGCCCGGTCTTCTGCTCAAGGTATTCCTCCTTGGCGCACTTTCCTGCATTCCCGCTGCGATTCTCGAGACCGTGGGAGACATGATCGTCTCTGCCACCGCCTGGAACGAGCTTGCGTACGCCATCGGGATGTTCATGCTGGTCGTGCCCTTATCCGAGGAGGGCGTGAAGTACCTTGCCCTGCGCAGCGTGCGGAAGCGCCCCGAGTTCAACTACACCTTTGACGGGATCGTCTATGGCGTCATGGCGAGCCTGGGCTTTGCCACGCTCGAGAACGTGCTGTACGTGGTGGGCCTCTTTGACGTGGGCGTGGCCTTTGCCCGCGCCATCTTCTCGGTGCCGCTGCACTGCGTGTGCGGCGTGTTCATGGGCTACTACTACGGCATGGCGCATCGGTACAAGTATTTGGGGCAGGAATCATCCGCAAGAACCAATCGCCTGTTTGCCCTCATCGTTCCCGCACTCATCCATGGTCTGTACGACTTCGCCCTTTCGGTGGAAGACGCGCAGATCAGCATGGCGGGCCTTGTGTTCACGTTTGCGATCTTTGTGCTGGCCGTTCGCCGCACGCGCCTGTCTGCCGAGCAGGACGAGGCGTTCTGGGGAGGTTACCAGCAGTAAGCAGTAGGGTCCTTGGCCAAGGAGGGATGTATGCCCATGAAGAGGTTCCTGAGGACGCTTTGCCTAGCGCTGTGTGTGCTCGCGCTGTTTCCGGTCAGCGCCTTTGCCCGGTCCTTTTCTGTCGAGCGGGTAGACATCGATGCCACAGTCAGCTCTGACGGCTCCCTTTGGGTGGACGATAAGAGGGCCTACGCCTTTGATGGCGGCTTTGGGGGCATCTATTGGGACGTCCCGCGTGGCACGTACGAGGGAAGAGCGGTGGAACCCGAGATCCTTTCCGTTTCCGTGAAGTCGGGTGGGCAGGACATGGCCCTCGTAGAGGGATACGACGGCGAACCTGGCACCTATGAGCTCAGCATTGAGAAGGATTACTACCGCCTCAAGCTCTACTGGCCTGCGGAGGACGAAACGGTCACCTTCCAGGTGCAGTACGACTTGTCCGAGCTGGCGACGCGTTGGCAAGATGTCGGCGAGCTCTACTGGCAGTACGTGCCTGCCGATGAGGGTTCTGGCGACGAGTGGCACAACATTGCCTGCACGGTGCACCTGCCCATTCCGGATGGCGCTACGGCCGTCGTCGGCGAAGAGGTTCGAGCGTGGGGGCATGGTCCGCTCGATGGCGAGCTCAGCGTGGAGCCTGACAAGGTCACGCTCTTTTCCCCGGGCGTGGGGGCCGCCGAGTACCTCGAGACGCGCATTGCCTTCCCAGCAGAGTGGCTGAGCGATGCTTCGGTGTCAGGCGAAGCGCACCTGGACTCCATCCTTGCCGAGGAGGCCCAGTGGGTCAAGGATGCCAACAGGCAGCGCACGAGGGCGCGCCTGACCACCTATGGGTTCCCAGCCTTCATGTGCCTCGCTGGCGTAGGCAGCGCGGTTGCCTCATTCCTCTACAGGAAGCGCATTGCGTCCCTCGGTCCCAAACCAACGTTTACGGACACCTACTATCGGGACGTCCCCACCAACGACCATCCTGCCGTTCTCGGCATGCTGTATCGCGACGGGCAAGTCAAGGCAGCGGACTTCTCGGCTACCCTCATGCGTCTGACCGACCAGGGAAGGATCATCCTTGACGCGGTGGAGGTCGAGAAGGAGGGCAAGCACGGCAAGACCAAGCGTGTACACGAGTGGCGCCTGACGCGACGCACCACGGTGGGGGAGCGGGCACGAGACACGCGCGCAGGCGGCAAAGCGATTGACAATGCAGCCATGAAGTTTCTTTTTGAAACCGTGGCAGGCACGCCGGAGCAGGAAGACAAGGAGTTGGCGTTGCGTTCGTCGGGCGAGCCTTCTGTGCTCATGTCCGACTTCGAAGAGGTGGCAGAGAAGTGGCCTACGCTCTACAAGAAGGGGTATGACCGCTGGGACGACGCCGTGCGCAGTGCCTACAAGAAGCGCGCGTTTGTCGCGGAGACCGGAGATGACATCGTGAACGCCGTGCTTGGTCTGGGCTGCATCGCGCTTTCGATCATCTTTGCCATTGTGGGGGCGTTTCTCCGTGTGCCTAACGGCCTTTTGTGCGCTGGCCTTATCGTGTGGTTTGCCGCAGGCCTCTATATCGTGTGGGTTGACGAGGGTGTTGCCACCATCACCTTCACGCAGGAGGCGGTTGATGTCCGGGCAAAGCTCAAGGCGCTCAAGCGATGGCTCGAGGACTTCACGCGTCTGGAAGAGGCCATTCCCACCGACGTGATGCTCTGGAACCGCCTGTTGGTGATGGCAACGGTTTTTGGGATAGCGGACAAGGTGGTCGAGCAGCTCAAGGTGCACGTGCCGGAGCTGATGGGCAGCTCGCACTTCTGGGCAGCCGATTGGTACCGCGACGATATCGACGACCTCTCCATGCCGTGTGACGCCCTTGGCATGTCGATGGATTTCGCGCGCGATGCCGTTGCGAGCCAGCTCCATCACGATGTGTCGACGGGCGACATCGCAAGCTCGAGCTACAGCTCATCGAGCGGTGGGGGAGGTGGCTTCTCCAGTGGTGGAGGCGGCGGCTTCTCTGGTGGCGGAGGACGTGGTGGTGCGTTCTAGCGTGACTCAAAAGGGTCCCACCCTTTTGAGTCACCTTCTCTGAGGCAGCGGACATTCGCGCTCATATCGTGGCGAAACATACCGTTCACGTCTTGAAACAGCCCGCTCGCCTATACTCAAACTTGGTTTTTGAGTCTCATATCATGACGTGCGCCTAAGGAGGCCCCATGGACTTCACTTCCAACCACCGCCCTGACGACATGGCCCGCATCAATACCCCTGAGCTTGCTGATGCCTTCATTGAGGAGGCGGTTGCCTACACGCGCAAGCAGGTTGGCGATGGCAAGGTTCTCCTCGCTCTCTCTGGCGGCGTGGACTCCTCCGTGGTGGCCGCGCTGCTGATCAAGGCCCTCGGCAAGCAGCTCGTGTGCGTGCACGTGAACCACGGTCTCATGCGCAAGGGTGAGTCCGAGCAGGTCATCGACGTGTTCCAGAATCAGCTGGGCGCCGAGCTCATCTACGTTGACGCCACCGACCGCTTCCTTGACCTGCTGGCTGGCGTGGCCGACCCCGAGGCCAAGCGCCACATCATCGGCGAGGAGTTCATCAAGGTCTTTGACGAGGAGGCTGCCAAGCTCGAGGGCATCGGCTTCCTGGGCCAGGGCACCATCTATCCCGACATCCTCGAGTCCGAGGCTGGCGTCAAGGCGCACCACAACGTGGGCGGCCTGCCGGAGGAGCTCAACTGGGAGCTCGTCGAGCCGGTCAAGCTGCTCTTCAAGGACGAGGTCCGCGTGGTGGGCAAGCAGCTCGGCCTTCCCGAGTCCATGGTCGAGCGCCAGCCGTTCCCCGGCCCCGGCCTGGGCGTGCGCTGCACTGGTGCCATCACCC
Source organism: uncultured Coriobacteriaceae bacterium (assembly GCA_902797175.1). Taxonomy (GTDB): domain Bacteria; phylum Actinomycetota; class Coriobacteriia; order Coriobacteriales; family Atopobiaceae; genus UBA1367. The sequence continues at coordinate 7,126 of CADBRX010000177.1, forward strand.
GCGACCGCCTGAATGCCCTGCGCGAGGCTGACGCCATCGTGCGTGAGGAGATTGACGCCGCGGCTGCCGCCGGCACCATCGAGCGCCCCTGGCAGTACTTCTGCGTGGTGCCCGACTATCGTGCCACTGGCGTGCGCGACGGCAAGCGCGCCTTCGAGTGGCCCTGCATCATCCGCTGCATCAACACGGTCGACGTCATGACTGCCGAGGTTCCTCAGCTCGACTGGGCTCTGCTGCAGAAGATGTGCAACCGCATCCTGGCCGAGGTCCCGGGCATCTGCCGCGTGGCCTACGAGCTTTCCCCCAAGCCCATCGCCACGGTCGAGTGGGAATAGGACCGCTACATTATTGTGCGATTCTTCAGGCGCTCCGGACGTGGCTCCGGAGCGCCTTTTTGATGCTTC
>CADBRX010000178.1 GCA_902797175.1 uncultured Coriobacteriaceae bacterium
CCACGAGTACACCCAGGGCCTGCTCGGCTCGGTCCTCTCCATCGAGGCGCACGACGGCAAGCGCCTGCACCAGGTGCCCGGCTCCGTGCCGAGCCCGGCGGACTTCCCCAAGGGCGACCGCTTCGCGCCGCGCTCGAGCCACCCGACGATCGGCCTCGACATCAAGCCCGTCATGAAGCTCGTCGCCGGCACCACCGACCACTACGTCTCCGAGCTGCCCGACGACGTGCTGGCCGCCAACGGCCTCACCTCGCGTGCGAGCTATGACGACCCCGGCGCGGTCGACGCCGTGAACGAACTCGTGGACGAGAAGCTCGAAGAGGTCACCTCCATCGTCCAGGACGCCCTCGAGACGGTCACTGGTGAGCCTGTGACCACGGCCGAGGCGCTTGAGGAGTTGGCACAGCTTGCCGAAGGCAAGGCCCAGGAAGGAGGCGAGGAGTAATGGCAGAGGCGACACCCATCATCCACCTCGACGACATCTCCGTCGTCTTCACCACCCGCACGGGTTCGATCTTCCATCCCAACAAGGTCACCGCGGTCAACCACCTGACCCTTAAGCTCATGCCGGGGGAGACCATCGGCATCGTGGGCGAGTCCGGCTGCGGCAAGTCGACCACGGCCAACGTCATGTGCGGCCTGCAGTCGCCGACCGACGGCCACGTCTACTTCAAGGGCGAGGACGTCACCAAGCGCACCGCCGACCTCCGCAAGAAGATCGGCCGCGTCGTCTCGGTGGTGTTCCAGAACCCCGCCACGGCCCTGAACCCGCGCATGGCCGTGCATGACCAGCTGCTCGATCCGCTGATCGTGCACAAGGTGGGCACCGAGGAGGAGCGCGAGGCGCGCGTCCGCGAGCTCTTCGGCCTCGTCGGCCTGCCCAGCAGCGCCATGTACGTCCTTCCGGGCCAGCTGTCCGGTGGCCAGCGCCAGCGCGTCGCCATCGCGCGAGCCCTGTCGCTCAACCCCGACGTGATCATCGCGGACGAGCCGACGTCGGCCCTCGACGTGTCGGTCCGCGCGCAGATCCTGAACCTGCTCACCGACCTCAAGCAGGAGCTGGGCCTTGCCATGGTCTTCATCAGCCATGACATCCAGACCGAGCGCTACATCTCCGACCGCATCGTGGTCATGAACCATGGCCAGATCATGGAGGAGGGCACGGCCGAGCAGGTCTTCAACGACCCGCAGGACGACTACACCAAGCTGCTGCTGGGTGCGGCGCCGTCGCTGCTGCACCCCAAGCTGGGGGAGTAACCGTGATGGGGGAGTGGGCTAGGTAGCCAGCTCAAACAGCCTGCCGGGCGATTTGCGACGGTGTCGCTTCGCGCCACCTGCAAATCGCGCCGTGCAGAACTCGCTGGCAACCTAGCCCACTCCCTCCGAGCGCTCGCATCGGCCGCTGTGCCACGGACAAAGGTCGAATGCGAGTTCCGCAGGCCAGGTGGTGCCGACGCGTCCTTTGCGTCGAGCATCCACCTGAGCCGAGGACTGTCTGAGCAGGCGACCTTTGCCCGTGGCCGTGCGGTTGGGCTTTACAGCTGCTTCCCTGCCGCGCAAGGCATTCTTTATCCCGCCGTTTTGGGGGAGAAAAGCATCGCCCTTTGTCGGATGGTGCCCGTTCATATCAAGCCTTTCGGTTGGAGTTGGTCCGCATGACGTTTGAAGATATCGAGGCGCTGGGGTCCTACCACGGGATGACGCCGTTGCCAGATGACTTTGACGAGTTCTGGGCAAGGCGCATGGAAGAGGCGGACGCGGTGCCCCTCAAGTGGACGGTCGCGCCCTCCGAGATACCCTCCTTCGATACCTGCGAATACCTTGACTTGTGGTTCGAGGGCATGGGCGGGGCGCTGCTCTACGCAAAGTACGTGAGGCCCGTCTCGGATGGGCCGCTTCCGCTGGTCCTGCAGTTCCATGGGTATCCGGGGGCCACGCGCTCGTGGTTCGAGCAGTCATCGTTTGCCGGCATGGGCTGCGCGCTCATCGCGCTCGACAACCCCGGGCAGGGCGGAAAGTCCGAGGACGTGGGGGGCTTCAAGGGCACCACGGTCGCAGGGCACCTGGTGGCCGGCCTCGACGGCGAGCCCAAGGACCTCTACTACGTGAGGCTCTACCAGGACGTACGCATCCTCTGCCGCATCGTGCGCTCGATGGGGGAGCAGGGCGCCTTCGACCTTTCCCGTGTCTATGTGAACGGCGCCTCGCAGGGCGGCGGCATGGGTATCGCGTGCTGCGCACTCAATGCCGACCTCATCGCGAAGGCGTGCATCCTCTATCCCTTCCTCTCGGACTACCGCAAGGTCTACGAGTTGGGCGCGGATGAGATCGCCTACGAGGGCATCCGCTACTACGCGCGGTGGTTCGACCCTGACGGGGAGCGCGAGGACGAGTGGTTTGGCAAGCTCGCCTACGTGGAGACCAACCACTTTGCCCATCTGGTCCGTTGCCCGGTGCTCTTTGGCACGGGGCTGGACGACACGGTCTGCCCGCCCGAGACGCAGTGCGCCACCTACAACGACCTGACCTGCGAGAAGCAGCGCCTGCTCTTCCCGGGCTTCGGCCATGAGGAGATCCAGGACTTCGACGACCAGATCATCGACTACCTCGATGGCCGCATCGCGTCCTACGAGGAGCTGACGCTCGTCTCCACCGACGGCACCGAGCTCCGTGCACGCCACGTCGCCCCCAAGGAGGGGGAGCGCCACCCCGTCATCCTCATGTTCCATGACGCGACGAGGCCCGTTCGCGGATGGCATCACGTCACGCGCTACGTCGCCCTCGGCTATGAGGTGCTCCACCTCGAGAACCGCCCGGGCGACGTGGTGGGGAGCTTCGCGCAGTGCGTGGACGATGCGCTGCGCGCCTTCGACCTCGCCACGACGTTGCCACAGGCTGACCCGCGCCGCATCGTCGCCTTTGGCGAAGGCTTCGGCGGGGCGCTGGCGCTGGCCGTGGCCGAGCGGCGCGACACCTGGAAGGCCGTCGCCCTCAACCCCTATCCGACCGCAGGGCTTTTGGCGGACGCCCCGCGCATCGACTGCCCCGTCCTTCTGGGCACCTCGCGCATGGACGAGATCGCCAGCCCGTCAGCGCAGGACGAGCTGGCAGGCCGTTTGCAAAACCTCGTCCGCAAGAACTATCCCAAGTATGTCCACGAGCGCATCAACGCGTTCGAGAACGAGTTTCTCTCGTTTGTCCACGAATAGTCGAAAGGAACCAACCATGTCCGACTGCAAGATCCGCGGCGTCGTGCCGCCTGTCGTCGTCCCCGACACCCCCGACCACGAGCTCGACGTCCCGTCGTTCGAGCGCCTCATCAACTACATGATCGACGCAGGCGTTGACGGCCTGTTCTTCCTGGGCTCCTCGGGCGAGGTCGTCTTCTCGACCGACGAGCGCCGCGACCAGGTCGTGCGCGAGGCCGTGCGCATCGTCGACCATCGCGTGCCGGTGCTCGTGGGCATCATCGACACCGAGACCGAGCGCGTCATCGAGCAGGGCAAGCGCGCCCTGGCGCTGGGCGCCGACGCGCTCGTGGCCACCGCCCCCTTCTATGCGCTGGGTGGCCCCGTCGAGGTCGAGGAGCACTTCCGCTGCCTGCACGAGGCGCTCGACGCGCCGATCTTTGCCTATGACATCCCCGTGTGCGTGCACACCAAGCTGGGCTGGAAGATGCTTGCCAAGCTCGGCGCCGAGGGCGTGCTCGCTGGCGTCAAGGACTCCTCGGGCGACGACATCTCCTTCCGTTACCTCTGCCAGGAGAACGAGAAGCTCGGCCACCCGCTGCAGCTGCTCACGGGCCACGAGATCGTGGTCGACGGCGCCTACCTCTCCGGGGCCGACGGCTCCGTGCCGGGCCTTGCCAACGTCGAGCCCAAGGGCTACGTGCGCATGTGGAAGGCCGCCGAGGCTGGTGACTGGGCGACGGTCAAGGCCGAGCAGGACAAGCTCAACGAGCTGAGCCACATCTTTGACGTGACCACGGGGCTCACCGGCTACGCGGGAGGCGTCGGCGCCTTCAAGACGGCGCTCTGGCTCATGGGCATCTTTGACTCCAACACCATGCCGCGCCCCGTGAAGGCCATGGAGGGCGAAAACGTCGAGGCCATCCGCAAGGTCCTGCAGGACTGCGGCCTGCTGTAACGGTCACCGCGATACGGAGGGGTGGGACCCCTCCGTATCGACTATGACAAGAAGAGGGGGCACGGTATGGCCATTTACATAGGAGTTGACATCGGGGGCACCAAGATCGCCTGCGGCCTGGTGAGCATGGACGCCGACGCCGTCCCGTCGGTCAGCTCGGTGACGAAGGTCCCGACGGACGCCCAGCGTGGTGGCGCGAAGGTCCTGGCGACCGTGATTGACCAGGTGAAGGCTGCCATCGAGCGCAGCCCCGAGCCGCCGCTCGGGGTGGGGATCTCGTCTGCGGGCGTCGTCGACCCCGCGACGGGCGACATCACCTTTGCCAACGAGCTCATGCCCGGCTGGGGCGGAACGCGTCTGGGCGCTGAGGTGAGCGCTGCCACGGGCCTTCCCTGCAAGGTGCTCAACGACGTGCACGCCCATGCGCTTGGCGAGGCGCGTTGGGGAGGCGGCAAGGGCCTGGCGAGCGTGCTCGTCGTGGCGGTCGGCACGGGCATCGGTGGCGCCTACGTCGAGGACGGGGCCATCATGCTGGGGAGCCACAACGAGGCGGGGCACATCGGCCACGTGGCCTGCATCGCGGCCGCGGGCGTTCCCTGCAGCTGTGGCGCGACGGGCCACCTCGAGCCCATCGCCGCAGGTCCTGGCATCATCCGCGAGTACATCCGCCTTGGTGGGCAGGCCGTCCTTCCCGACGGCACCCCCATGCATGGGGCGGAGATCGACCGCCGCGCCGCCGCGGGCGACGTCGCGGCGAAGGCCGCGGAGCGCCGTGCGGGACTTGCCCTGGGCGAGGTGCTGGGGTCCATGTGCAACATGTTCGACCCGGCGGCCATCATCCTCTCGGGCTCCGTCGTCAAGTGCGGGCCCGACTGGTCGGAGGCGCTCGGCGAGGGCTTCCTTGGCCAGGCGATGCCGCCCGTGCAGGACACGCCGCTCGTCGACGGAACGCTCGGAGACGACGCGCCGCTCATCGGCGCGGTCGAGAACCTGCTCGTCTCGGCCTATCGCGAACTGAGGTAAAGACCGCGTCCGACCGCCGCCAAGGGGCTGGCGGCCGGATCTGAGATTGGAGTACACCCACCATGCATCCCGTCATCGAATCCATCAAGGGCAAGCTCATCGTGTCCGTGCAGGCCTATCCCGGCGAGCCCCTGCGTACGCCCGAGGTCATGGCGCTCATGTCGCGTGCCTGCGAACTGGGTGGCGCCGCGGCCATCCGCTGCCAGGGCCTCTCGGACATCTCCGCCATCAAGGGTCGCGTCGACATCCCCGTCATCGGCCTCTGGAAGGAGGGCCACGAGGGCGTCTACATCACCCCGACGCTGCGCCATGCCCTTGCCGTGGTCAATGCCGGCGCCGACGTGGTGGCGCTTGACGCCACCGACCGCCCCCGCCCCGACGGGCGCACCTTTGCCGAGACTGTCGAGGCCATCCGCGCGCGTGCCGAGACCCTCATCATGGCCGACTGCATGACCATCGAGGACATCAGGAACGCCGTGGCGTGCGGCTGCGACCTCGTATCCACGACGCTCAGCCACAACAAGCCCGCCATCGAGACGACGCTCGACGAGGGTCCCGACGTGGCGCTGCTCGCCCAGGCGACCTCAGAGTTCCCTGACGTGCCCATCATCTGCGAGGGGCACGTGCACACGCCGGCAGACGCCAAGGCGGCGATCGATGCCGGCGCCTGGGCCGTGGTCGTGGGCACGGCCATCACGCATCCCACGAGCCTCACCAGCTGGTTCTGCGCGGCCATCGAGGGCTAGGCCAGGGCTCCGCAAGCCTTTCCAAAGGGCACACCCCCGTGGAAGTGAGATTCCTCTCTTGCTTCCACGGGGGCGTGCCCCCTTTTGTGAAGTCACGTGTATCATAAGGAGAGGTAGCTGTGAGGGGAGCGAGCATGGCAGACGACAACCACACCGGGCACGTGCACGACGGCCTGCCCGAGGCGCCAGACGTCATCGTCATCACGGGCATGTCGGGTGCGGGCCGCACCGAGGCCATGCACACCTTTGAGGACCTCGGCTACTACGTCATCGACAACCTCCCGCCGAGCCTCATCCTGTCGGTCGCCCACATGAGCGGCCTGCGCGACGGCGTGGGGCGCCACCTGGCCGTCGTCTGCGACCTGCGTACGCAGGGCCAGCGCTTTGGCGAGCTCGAGGACGCCCTCGACGAGCTGGCGGCCCACGAGTTCTCCTATGGCGTCGTGTACCTGGAGGCCTCTGACGAGACCCTGCGCCGCCGCTATGCGCTCGCGCGCCGCCCGCACCCCATCGCCAAGGAGGGGGAGACCACCCTTGACGCCGTCCGTCGCGAGCGCGTGCTGCTGCACGACATCCGCGAGCGCGCGACCCTTGTCATCGACACGACCGACATTACCCCCAAGGAGCTCCGCACGAGGCTGCGCAACGCGTTCTCGCAGCTCTCCGAGCAGCAGCTCATGGAAGTCCACGTGTTCTCGTTCGGCTTCAAGTACGGCATGCCGGAGGAGGCCGACCTCATCATCGACGTGCGCTTCCTTCCCAATCCCTACTGGGACCCCGAGATGCGCCACCTCACGGGCAAGGACGAGCTCGTGCGCGACTTCGTCCTCGGCCATCCGCAGACGCAGGCCTTCCTCAAGACGTGGCAGCTTTTGCTCGACACCGTCATGCCAGGCTATGTGGCGGAGGGCAAGAGCCGCCTGTCCATTGGCGTGGGATGCTCGGGCGGGCAGCATCGCTCCGTCGCGCTAGCCGAGGCGACGGCCGACTACCTCTCCTGCGCCGGATATCACGTGGTGTCGAGCCACCGCGACCTCTACCGCGCCGAGTCGCACGGGTAAGGGGGAGCGTTGTCCTTCACGGCACAGGTCAAAGACGAGCTCTCCCGCGTCGAGGATGGCTGTCCCCAATGTCCGCTCGCGCAGCTTTCGGCCATCATGCGCGTCTGCGGCACGCTCTCCTTCAGGGGCCCCGGGCGATACGCCCTTCGCGTCTCCACCGAGACGGGCGCGGTCGCGCGCACGATGATCAAGCTCACGCACGAGCACTTTGACCTCGAGACCTCGCTCACGGTGCGCCACTCCGTGCTGCACAAGACCCGCAACTACCTCATCGAGATACCCGAGCAGGACGAGCTCGAGGCCGACCTCGTGCGCCTGGGGATCCTCGTCCCGGGGCGGGGCCTTGCGGCGGGCGTGCCCACCCACCTTCTGGGAAACGAGTGCTGCCGACGCGCGTTTCTGCGCGGCGCATTCATGGCAGGGGGCTTCATCGCGGACCCGCGTGGCGACTTCCACCTGGAGATCGCGGTCACGGGGGAGGAGCTCGCGCACGACGTGACCGACCTCATGGCCGACTTCGGCGTGCATGCGCGCCTCAACCACCGGCGCGGCGCCTATGCCATCTACCTCAAGAGCTTTGACGGCGTGGTGTCGCTTCTGCGCGTCATGGGCGCCCAGCGCTCGGCCCAGGCGGTCGAGTACGTGCGCCGCGTCAAGCGCGACAAGAACAACGCCAACCGCCAGACCAATGCCGACATGGCCAACCTCAGGCGCACGACCGAGGCCTCGGCCAGCCAGCTTGCGCTCGTGGAACGCGCGGCCGCGATGCCGGCGTTCCGGTCGCTCTCGCCGGCGCTGCGCGAGTTCTGTCAGCTCAGAAGCCAGAACCCGGAGCTTTCGCTTGCGCAGCTGGGCGAGATCTGCGACCCGCCAGTGTCAAAGTCCGCCATGTACCACCGGCTGCTGCGCCTTCAGGCCTTTGTCGACGAGGCGCAGGAATAGCCCGATACGCAGGGGTCCCGCCCTTTTGTATCAAATGCTACTCTGGTCATCTCATATCGTCTCTCAGGACAAATATCGACCACTGGGCGATAAGATGATTTTGTGGCTCCGATTCGGAGTACACTAACTGAGGTTGTTTTTGTCGGCTAGCCTAGGGGAGTGGCCCCTCGGCGGCCTCACGAAAGGAGACAGCATGGCAGTTAAGGTTGCTATCAACGGCTTTGGTCGTATCGGCCGTCTGGCGTTCCGTCAGATGTTTGGTCACGAGGGCTCCGAGATCGTCGCCATCAACGACCTCACCTCCCCGAAGATGCTCGCTCACCTTCTGAAGTATGACTCCTCGCAGGGCAACTATGCTCGCGACCACAAGGTCGAGGCCACCGAGAACTCGATCATCGTCGACGGCAAGGAAATCACCATCTACGCCAAGGCCAACGCCGCTGAGCTGCCCTGGGGCGAGCTCGACGTCGACGTCGTCCTCGAGTGCACCGGCTTCTACACCTCCAAGGCCAAGGCTCAGGCCCACATCGACGCTGGCGCCAAGAAGGTCGTCATCTCCGCTCCC
>CADBRX010000179.1 GCA_902797175.1 uncultured Coriobacteriaceae bacterium
ACGACGACGCTTGCCGACGAGCATCAGCAGGCCGCGACGGGTGTGGAAGTCCTTCTTGTGGGACTTCATGTGCTCGGTCAGGCCACGGATCCGCTCCGTGAGGAGGGCGACCTGAACGGCTGCGGAACCGGAGTCGTGCTCGTCCTTGCCATACTGGGCGATGAGCTCGGCCTTGCGCTCCTTTGAAACTGCCATGGTAAACCACCTTTCGACATAGATTCGCCCCGAACTGGGAAAGCCGTCGGCAGTGGCGAGCCTCCAAGTACGGGGTACGTAACGACAAAGTAGTCTAACACAAGTGTGCCTGACGAGGGGCGCATCCCCTCGTCAGGCACAATGAGCACATAACAACCTTACGTCTGTAGGAATCAGAAGTAATAGGGCTTTATGCCGCAGAAAACGTCATCTATGTCTCGCGTGCGAGCAGCAACCCACCCACCATTATCTTGAGATCCCGCAATTCCGCGGGAAGTATTTCCTTCGACCGTTTTGAATGATCTCTCGCTCAGACGATCGGTGACTATTCCTATGTGGTCGGGCTCTCCATCGCGATCCCAATCAAACAAGACAAGCATCCCGCGAGTGATTGCGTTGGGCGCAACGGCCCTTCCCTCCTTACGCGCATAAAGGGCTGCCCCCTCACATCCGGCCCTCGGAAAACCAGGGGCTCCAACGTTGGCGCTATTCATCCAATAGCTGACAGCCATCACGCAATATGCAACCCCATCCGCAGCGTAGTCGACGCTTCCCTTCCAAGGATTGGCATTCTCGTTATACCACCTGCCATATTTAGAGCCAGTTTGCTTATCTGCATCTACGCTATAACCGACATCTGCGAGGGCGGCATTGATAAGGTCGTCAGCGGTGCCATTCAGTTCTTTTACCAACTCTCCGCTCGTTGCGAACCAGTATGCCTTTCCGTCAATGAGCTGAGTCCCGGTAACCATCACTCCGTCAGCATCAAGCCAGTAACGCTTTCCTTTATCATCAATCCATCCCGTCAATGGCACACCGGTCTTCTTATCGATGTAGTACCATTCACCGTCAAAACGAGCCCAACCGCTCTTGTCACTAAAACTTGGGGTTGGACCAGATTTCGCAACCTCGCCTCGCGCATTTGCATACACGCGACTTCCATCATCAAGGGTTACATACTCGCTGGAAGCGAGGCCGCCCATGGGGCTATGAAAGACGTACTTCTTTCCGTCGATTTCGTGAACCCCGGTGGCAGATGAGCTGTCCACGGGATCGAAATAGTACCACGTAACTCCCGTGTTCCACCATCCCGTTCGTAGGGCACAGGACCCGTCGGTGCGGAGCCATTTTCCCTCTAGCTCAAACCACGTGTTTGCAGGACAAGAACCGTCACCCCTTGCGTAATACGTCTTTCCTGCAACGGAAAAGAGCCTGCTCTCATACATCAACCCAGAGCTCTTATCAAAGAAATACCATGTTCCTCGGACGGATTTCCATCCCTTTGCAACGGCACACGACTGGGTTGTGTAAAGCCACCCCTGAGAAGTCTTTAACCAGGAGTTTGCTGGACAAGCGCCAGACGCATTGGCGGCATAGGTCTTGCCCGCGACATCAAAGAACTCGTCGCATTTCATCTTCTTGGTCTGAGGGTCGAGGTAATACCACGTGCCACCGCTCTTAGCCCATCCGGACCGAGCGGCACAAGATCCATTAGTTAGATACCATGAGCCATCAACCTTAACCCAAGAGGACGCAGGGCATCCGCCAGACGCGTTCGCAACGTAAGTCACCGCTCCGACAACGAAGGCTTCGTTGCATTTCATCTGCTTTGTGAGAGGGTCGAGATAATACCAAGTGCCGCCGCTCTTAGCCCATCCAGACCGAGCGGCGCAAGAACCATTCGTCAGATACCATCTGCCATCCGCATAGACCCAACTACCTGAAGGGCAAGCGCCAGACGAGTTAGCGACATAGGTCACTCCTCCTACTACAAAGCTTTCGTTACAGCGCATACGTCCATCGCTTAGGTCAAAGTAGTACCAACGATTTGAAATGGATTTCCAGCCAGTCACAAAAGTCTTTGCATCGGGGCTCCAAATCCAGCTCCCATCAGGTTGCTGATTCCAACCAATCCGATTAATTGTGTAGGCAGACGTGCTGTCAGACTCCGGAAGCAGTTCTGCAGGAGGAAGCGCTTCGGCGATAGAGTCTTCTGTATCTGGGGTCTCGTCGATTGACGTATCGTTAGAAGTGGACTGAGAATCAGGCTGTATCTGAGATTCAGTATTCTGTGAATCGTTAACGATAACAAATCCATCAACAGAATCAGTGTTTACAGAAGAATTAATAATAACTGAAGCGTCTGATGCCTGGGTTTCATCTTCGAGGGAAACAGCAGGTTGCTCATCCTCAATTTCATAAGAATCATCTATTGTCACATCAACAATTGAATCTGTTGTGTCAACTGATTCCTCAGCCACGACGGCACAGGGAAAGAAACAGAATCCAACTACGACTGTGATGGAAACGAGAATCTGGTGAATCTTCATCATTACAACTCCTCAAAAGGTAATTGCAATATATGGACTAGAAGATAGGGCTACCGCCACCGACAAAGCCAGATTGCCAAACGCTCCTTCTTGAGACTCCCAATACTGGATATGCGTCGATCATCTGACCGTCGCCAACATACACGCCAACATGACCCGTGTGGTACTTGTCGTTGATTGGGGAAAAGAACACAAGGTCGCCTCTCTTGAGCTTCGAGACGTCGGTAGTCCAGTTGCCCCGTTTTTCGACCCACCACATCTGGCTGTATTCTTTATTCTCCTCGTTCCAATAATATGAGTAATACCCTTGCTTACGCGGAATGATGTAACCGGCTTTCATGTAGCACCAATACGAAAAACCCGAACAGTTGAAGGCCACATCTTCTTTGTAGTAATCATTGAGCTCAGTGTATGCAGCCCCCGCCTGGACCTGGGAATACGCAGCATCGACGATAGCGCTACGAACAGCATCTACGTCAATCCACTCACCATTATCTTTAAAGTAATACGTTTTTCCGTTAATTGACCTCTTGCCAGTCACCATTATGCCGTTTGAATCAAGCCAGTACCATTTAGAGCCAAGCTGGAGCCAACCAGTCTTGGGTTTGCCTTCTACAAGGTAGAGCCAGTCAGATCCGCTCTTCAACCAACCGTTATACGTTGATCCATCCGAGTTGTAATATGTGCCGTTCTTACGATACGCTCCAAGTGAGCCATCTGAAGAAGCATAAGCCTCTGTTCCATCGCCTAGCTTTATGAATCTATTAACTGCCAATGAGCCATTCGAATTGAGGTAATAGCGTTTTCCGGAAACCTCAACTAAGCCCGTTGCCATTCTTCCGTATATTCCGGACTTATCTTTTTCGGCGTTGAGGTAGTACCACACGCCATTCACGGAAGCCCAGCCCGTGCGAGCCGCACAAGATGAGTTGGTCCTAAACCAAGAACCATCAGCGCTAACCCAGGCATTTGCAGGACATGCTCCGGATGTGTTAGCGATATACGTCGTACCAGAAACAACGAAGGGCTCCGATTGCTTCATCACGTATGTCTTTTTGTCTAAGTAATACCAGGTCCCTTTGACTTGCGCCCATCCAGAGCGAACTGCACATGACCCGTTCGTGAGATACCACGCCCCATCAAGCTCGACCCAGGAGGATGCGGGGCACGCGCCGGACGGTCGCGCAATGTAAGTCGCACCCTTTACCTTGAAAAGACAGTTTTCCTTCATTGCTCCTGTTTGCTCATCGAGGTAGTACCAGGTTCCCTTGACCTGCGCCCATCCGGTGCGAACGGCACACGATCCGTTCGTGAGATACCAGGAGCCACCAAGCATGACCCAGGAGGACGCAGGGCATGCACCAGAGGATCGGGCTACATAATCAACACCCTTAACTCCAAATACCTCACCCTGCTTCATGACACCCGTATCTGGGTCAAGGTAATACCAGGCACCGTCATAAAGCCAACCAGTTCGCAATGAGTGGTCTTGGTTAACCCAATACCACACATCTCCCAGCTTCTTCCATCCGCCACCAGTAACCTGAGAGCCGTCATCTCCAAAGAGCAAGAGCTTGTCTTCAACTCGATGTGAGGCATTGCAAAGCAACTCGGCGCTCTCGTCATCAAAGAAGTAATGCTTTCCAGCTATGGTTGTGTAACCCGTAACCTTTTCACCAGAAACAAGGAAGTACCAGGAGATTGAGCCATCCTCGTTTGTCTCTTTAAGCCAACCATCAGTTTGTGAGGCCTCTTTAGCCAGCTGCTCCACCTTTTCGTTTGCGACAGAACCGCCACCTTCGCCAACGGGAGGAAAGGCGTCATCGCTATCGTTAACAACAACCTCTACAATGTCCCCTGATTCGACAATGTTGGCGTCCTCAGCAACATCGACATCCAAAGAATCAGGCAAGGCGCCGCTATCGCTCGAAGAGACCGAAGCCTCTTCTTCATCAGTAGCAGGCTCTACTTCATCGTCTAAGAGCTCTTCAGAAGATGCTGAAACCCCAGTTGACGCCTCTCCCATGCGAGCTTCTTCGGCATATGCTGAAACTGGAGTGGGCATGAACAGGGCAACAATTAATAAAAGTACAAAGGGACGTCTTTTCATAGCTACTCCCGACACAAAGACTGTTGTGCAAGCTACTATATCGCACTCTCGATTGAGACCATCCGACAAACAAATCTTCACGCCCTACAAGCTCAGGCAGAACTCGAACGAGCGGAGCCGCGCGTCCAGGTGCGTGGCCGCCCACCGATGGGCAAAGCCCATGAGCTCCGAGGAGGTCATCAGATCGACGTCGTACTCCAGGATCGCATCAAAAGTCATCCCTATCAACGCCTTGATCCACGCAATCAGCGCGCCGCCAACCTCCTGCGCGTCGGGGATGTCCTTTGCGCAGCTCGCGCAGAGCGCCCCTCCCGCAGAGACGGAGAGATGGGATGTCTCGAGGTCTCCGCAGAGCACGCAGGCGGCAAGCTCGGGCCGCCAGCCGCTGTGCGCAAGCACCTTGAGCACGTACGCAGCCACGACGAGGTCAAGCCGCTCCTGGTTTTGGGCCTGCTCGCACGCGCGAAGGGCGCGGGCGCAAAGGGAGTAAAGAAAGGGGTCCTCGGCATCTGAAAAGCACGTGAGGCGGGCGACCTCGCAAATGACCGAGGCGGCGCTGACTCGTTCCATGTTCCCACGAAGCGTGCCATGGGCATCGACCACTGACGCCTCGGACACCACATCAAGCGAGCGCCCACGCGCGAGGAGGAAGTCGGTCTCGCAGAAGAGCTCCGAGCGAGCCGCAAGACGCCCGCCCGGCTTGCGGGCACCCTTTGCCACGGCCCTCAGCTCTTCGCCAGACTCGGCGAGCAGCGTGAGGATGAGGTCTTGCTCGGCCAAGGCGGTGCGGTCGAGGACGATCGCCTTTGTCCGGAACGTCTTACGGGCGGGCATCGCGCCTACTCCCCCGCATCGTAGCCCAGCCGGCGAATCTCGTTCTGGTCACGACGCCACTGCGGCTGGACGCGGACCTCAAGGTCGAGGAACACCTTAGTCCCAAAGAGGTACTCGATGTCCTTTCGCGCCTCGGTCCCGATCTTCTTGACCATCTGGCCACCCTTGCCGATGACGATGGCCTTCTGGCCGGGGCGCTCCACAAGGATCGTCGCCTGGATGGAGCCATGGCCATCCTTTGCCCAACGAACGTCATCGCACCGAACGGCGACGGAATGCGGGACCTCCTGGCGACAGTTGAGCAGGACCTTCTCGCGGATGTACTCGGAAATGAGCTCCTCGTCGGTGGCATCGGTGGCCATGTCGTCAGGAAACCATTTGGGGCCCTCGGGAAGGTGCTCGGTCACGATACGCAAAAACGCGTCGACGTTGAAGCCTTCCTTGGCAGAGACGACGATCTCGTCATCAAAGTCCATGAGGGCGCGTGCGGCATCGAGCTGCGACGTGACCTCTTCTGGGGTGGCGAGGTCCGCCTTGGTGATGACCAGGAGCTTGAATGACGCATGCGAGGCCCCTACGTGCTTTGCCACCCACTCGTCGCCACGTCCGACCGGTCGCGTGGCATCGATGAGAAACGCTGCCACGTCGACATCGGCGAGCTCGCCCAGAGCCGACTTGTTAAGCTCCTTGCCCAGGGCATCCTTTGGCTTGTGGAGCCCCGGCGTGTCGACGATCACGATCTGCGCATTGTCCGTGTTCACCACGGCGCGGAGCCGGCGGCGCGTCGTCTGCGCGACCGGGCTCGTGATGGCGACCTTCTCGCCCACGCAGGCGTTCACGAGGGTCGACTTCCCCACGCTCGGGCGCCCGACCAGGGCAACAAATCCGCTACGAAACGAAGGCGTTACGTCCTTGGGCATATGATCGATCCTTTCGCATGCACCACCATGCGGCTACACAAAGAAGAGTGCCCGCACGAACAGCAGGAGGCCGACGACGGCAACGAGCACGCAAAGCACCCAGACCGCCGCGGCGGAGATGTCCTTTGCCTGACCGGCAAGCGGGTGGAACTCCGGAGAGACGAGGTCGACGACCTTCTCGATGGCGGTGTTGAACAGCTCGGCGGCAGTGACGCAGCCGCAGCAGAGCAGCAGTATGGCCCAGCTCGGGGCATCCAGCCCCACAAGCACGCCCGCCAGGATCGCCGCCCCTCCCATGGCAAGAATGACCTTGATGTTACGCTCCTGCGCAACCGCAGTTCGAAAGCCCTGGATGGCAAACAGGAAGCTCCGCCTGAAGGTGGGGTGGTTTGGGCCTCGTCCGGGAATCATGGCTGCTGCCCCTCACGGTGACGGGTGATGGTCACGTGGTCTATGTCCCCATCGGTCTTGACGAGCCGAAGCAGCTCGTCTTCGCGAGCCTCCATCTCCGTCGCCTCGTCGTCCTCCAGGTGGTCATAGCCCAGAAGGTGAAGAAGGCCATGTATGTAGAGGAGCCGGCACTCGTCCGCCGCGGTCGTGCCATACGTCGTGGCCTGCCGCGAGATGTAGCCCGGGGCGAGCAGGATGTCGCCGAGCTCGCACGGCTCGCCCTCCGCGAGGTCCTCATCGTCAGGACGCTCGCACTCGAGCGAGATGACGTCGGTCACCGCGTCGACGCCGCGCCATTCCAGGTTCTGTGAGCGCATCTCGTCATCGCATACGACGGAAACCGAGACGTAGCAGGGGCGCCTCACCCCCTCCTCGTTCAGGACCGTCTCGCAGATGCCCACCAGGTCGCTCTCGGTGAGAGGGAAGTCAACGCCTTCTCGGATGTCGATATCGAGGTTAGCCAACATGTCGTCTCCTCCCCTCCCGGCTGCCCTCGTCGCGGTCGTAGGCATCGACGATGCGGGCGACGAGCGAATGGCGGACGATGTCGTTGCGGTCGAGGTCAACGAAGGAGACGCCCTCGATGCCGGCGAGCACCCGCCGTGCCGATTCGAGGCCGTTCTCCCCCAGCAGGTCGCGCTGCGTCACGTCCCCCGTGACCACGAACTTGGAAGAGAAGCCCAGGCGCGTGAGGAACATCTTCATCTGGTCAGGGGTGGTGTTCTGGGCCTCGTCGAGAATGACGAACGCGTTGTTGAGCGTGCGCCCCCGCATGAAGGCAAGCGGCGCGATCTCGATGATTCCCTGCTCGATGAGGGTGTTGCCCTTCTCGATGTCCGTCATGTCAAAGAGGGCGTCATAGAGCGGCCTCACATACGGGTCGAGCTTCTCCTCGAGCGTGCCCGGCAGGAAGCCAAGCGACTCCCCCGCCTCCACGACGGGTCGGGCCAAGACGATGCGCGCCACCTCGTGACGCTTGAGCGCGGCGACCGCCATGGCCATGGCGAGGTAGGTCTTGCCCGTGCCGGCAGGGCCGATGCCAAAGGTGACCGTGTTCTTGCGAATGGAGTCGACGTAGCGCTTCTGGCCCTGCGTCTTGGGACGGATGGCGCGCCCGCGATAGGTCAGGAGCATGTCGTCATCAAAGGACGAAGACCCGGTGGCTCCATGGGTCACCTGTCCGATAATGACGTCAACATCTTCGACGGACGGCGCCTCGCCGGCGGTGACAAGCGATATCAGACGCGAGAAGACCGAGGTGACCTGTTCCACGTCTGAGGGTTCGCCGACGACCGACACCTGGTTTCCCCGCACGGTGACCATCGAACCGAAGGACCCCTCGACCCTTCGCAGCAAGGAGTCGGCAGGCCCCATGAGCAGGGTCGGGTCGACGTTGTCTGGAATCGTCAGGCGAATCTGGGTTGGCTCCAAATCGCTCCCCCTCAATCTGTAAGACAAAGATGAGAAGATGATAGCCCAAATGGACGCTTCGACCCAAGTCACCACGCGGGTCGGGCTTACGCCATCACGTCACAGGTCAGCGTGGAGTCGGGCAGGACGCCGGTAATGCGGACGGGAACGAGGCTGTCGAGGGCAATCGAGGGGTCAAGCACGGCGTCAAAGAGACCGCCGGTGACGCCCTTGCCCGGCGACTGGACGACGACGCCATCGGTTGTGCCCACGAGTGCCTGCGCGAGCTCCTGACGCATGGCGCGCGAGTCGTCGATCATGAGGGACGCCCGACGCGCGGACACGAGGGGGGCAACCTGTCCTTCCATCTCCGCCGCCGGCGTTCCGGGGCGCTTGGAGTAGCGAAACACATGTATGTGGGAGAAGCGCGCGCGTTTGCAGAAGGCCCTGCTCATCTCGAACTCCTCGTCGCTCTCCTGAGGGAAGCCCACGATGAGGTCGGTGCCGAACGATGCGTGGGGAACCAGGGACCGCACGAGCTCCATGCGTTCCCAGAAGAGCGAGGTGTCATAGACCCTTCCCATGCGCCTCAGCGTCGCGTCGCAGCCAGACTGCAGGCACATGTGAAGGAAGGGTGCGACCCTTCCCCGGGATTCGACCATGACCGTGGCCAAGTCGGCATCGACGTCCTGAGGCTCGATGGAGCCGAGCCTAATCCTTCCAACGTCGGTCTCGTCAAGCAGGAGCCTGATGAGCCCAGGAAGGCGCAGGAGATTCCCCGAATCGTCAAGCGAGCGATACCGTCCCAAATTGATGCCGGTCAAGACGACTTCGCGCGCTCCCGCCGCGCAGGATTCGCGGACCTGGGAGACGATGTCGTGCGGCTCGACGGATCGGGACGCGCCTCGTGCCTTCCAGACGATGCAGTAGGTGCAACGAAGGTCGCAGCCGTCCTGGACCTTGATGCCTGGGCGAGTTCGTCCCGTCGAGGTCGGCGTGTCAAACGCAAACGATCCACCCCGTAGCTGGCCGCTCACCTCGAACTCGTCCATGACGCGCTTGGCGACCTGCGCCTTGTCGACCTCGACCACGACGTTGTCGGCCAACGACGCCAACTCCTGCGAGAAGAGCGTGGCGACACATCCCGTGGCCACGACAAGGGGGCGTTGCGGCAGCGAGGCGGCATGGCGTATGGCCTTTCTGGTCTTTGCCTCGGCCTCCCCCGTGACGGCGCAGGTGTTGATGACGATGACGTCGGCATCCCGCTCGCCCACCAGCTCGAAGCCCGCCCGGCGCAGATCGCCAACAATGACGTCGGTCTCGACGCGGTTGACGCGGCATCCCAGGCTCTGGAAGGCGATGCGCAAAGCGGACACCGTCACTTCTTCCTACCGCGGAAATGCCAGGCCTTGCCGTTGGAACGCTTCTCGCCCTCGTCGGAATCCCTCATCTGGGGGGCGTCTGCCCCAAGAAGCACCCGAAGGGCGTTCATGCGCTCCTGGGAAAGGTCCGTGGGCGTGACGACCTCGACAACGGCGATCAGGCTGCCGCGCGTCGATCCTCCCAGGCGCGGCATGCCGAAGCCCTCGACCACGACCTGCTGGCCATATTGGCACCCTGCGGGGATGTCGATGCGGACCGTCTCCCACTCCAGAATGCCCGCCACCTCGATGGTCGTTCCCAGGATGGCGGCAAACGAGTCGATCGAAACCTGGCAATACAGGTCGTCGCCCTGTCGCTGGAAGGTCTCGTGGGCAGCGATGTCGATGCGCACCACGAGGTCACCACCGCGGTCACCGCGCATGCCGGCCTCGCCCTTGCCCTCGATGGTGAGTGTCTGACCTGCGTGGACGCCTTGGGGAATCGCGACCTCCACGGTTTCGCGGGAAGGGGTCCGGCCCTGTCCCGCGCAGGTCTCGCAGGGCTTGTCGATGACGTGACCTGTCCCGCCGCAATCCGGGCACGTCGACTGGGTCTGCATGGAGCCGAAGATGGTCCTTTGCACCTCAACGACGCGGCCAGTGCCACCGCACCTGCTGCACACCTGCTCGTGCCCGCCTTCGGCCGTTCCCGTGCCATTGCAGTCATCGCAGGGGGCGAGGCGGTCATAGGCGACGGTCTTGGTGCAGCCCGAGGCGGCCTCCTCGAGGGTGATGCGCAGCGTTATGCCCATGTCGCGGCCACGCGTGCGCGCCGCCCTTCCCCCTCCCGCAGAGGCCCCGCCAAAGAACGAATCGAAGATGTCCGAGAAGCCAAACCCAGACCCACCGAAGATGTCGGACATGTCGACGTAGTCAGACCCAAAGCCCCCGGGACCATCCGGTGTGCCATAGCGGTCGTAGTTGGCACGCTTCCTTTCGTCGGAAAGGACGGAATAGGCCTCGTTGACCTCCTTGAAGGCCTCCTCTGCGCCAGCCTCCTTGTTCACGTCTGGGTGCAGTGACCGCGCCTTCTTGAGAAACGCGCGCTTGATGGTCTTCTCGTCGGCGTCACGGTTGACGCCCAACACCTCGTAGTAGTCTCGCTTCTGATCCACGCTTTACCAACCTTGCCTCAACACGTTTTGACCTGCCCCGGAAGGCGCTGACTAACGATACCCCCACAGGGCGGAATTACACGAACTCACTAGGAAGAAGAGCAGGGCAAACGTCAGCCCCGAGGAAGCGCCCGACAAGACCGCGGAAAGGGCGTTGCGCCACCACCTCTGCCCATGCCCGGCCAGCGTTCCCCCCTGCACCAGCATCATGATGCCAAACACGAGAAGCACGATCCACCAGCCAAGGGTGGACATGACCGACCCCCACAAGACGCCAAGCAGCATGAAGGGCAAGGCGAAGCCGATCGTGTGGAATCCTCGTGCCTGCAGGGGCGAGACATGCTCGGACGGCACGGCCACGCGACAGACGAAGTCGCCAGACTCGGAACCGTTCGTGCCGGCATTGCCCATGCCGGAGATGCGGACGACGTCGCCGTCATGGCTGTCGGCAGGTATGTCTATGACGATCTCGGAGGCGGTGAGCACGCGCCCCGAACCGCCGCAGACCTCGCAGGGGTTTGCAACGACCTTGCCCGAGCCCTCGCACTCGGGACAGGTGATGTCCATGACGCCAAAGCCAAAGAGGCTTGCGAGGTCGACGGTCATATGGCCGGTCCCGCCACAGGTTGGGCAGGTCTCCGCATGCGCGGACTCGACGGAGCCCGTCCCGTGGCAGTGGCTGCAGGTGGCGTAGCGCTGGAACGTCATCCCCCGGCGCGCGCCATGCTGCGCCATGTTCTCGTCGATCGACATCTCGTAGACGACGTCGGCACCCGCCTTGGGACGATAGGCGCGCGAGCGGCTTGCCGTGCGGCGGGACGCCGTGCCAAAGGGGAACCCCCAGTCGAAGGGAGACCCGCCGAAGGGGTCCTCCCCGTAGCCGCCCGTCCCTCCGTAGGGGGACGAGGCAGACCCGTAGCCCGCAAAGGGAGCGCCAGAGCGCATGGCGTCGTAGCGCCTTCTCTTGTCGGCATCGGAAAGAACCGCATAGGCCTCCGAAACCTCCTTGAACTTCTCCTCTGCGTCCGGCTCCTTGTTGACGTCGGGATGGAGGGCGCGCGCCTTCTTCTGGAAGGCCTTGCGGATCTCGTCACCCGTCGCGGACTCCGAAACGCCCAGGATCGCGTAGTAGTCTTTTTCGTTCATAGAGGCCATGGTGGCTTCCGTTCTGTGTGATGGCCGATGCGCATACGGGAAAGATTGTACCCAACAGGCGACGATGCCTTTCAGGCGATGATTCCTTTGAGTACATATGACACAAATCGGCGCGTTGTCGCTGGGTGGGAGCTACAGCGACAGCCCTTGGACCCCTTCTTTTACGAGGTCCCACAGCATGCCATAGAGCTCGTTGCCCAGGAGCCAGCCGTCGTGCGTGGGGGCGAGGCGGCCGCCCCTCCAGGCGGCAAGCCCCCGTTTGCAGGCATCCGCAAGGACGTCGTCGACCCTTTCCCTGCCGAGCACGTTGCGGGAGTGCTCCAAGAGCCCCGCTTCGATGCCGCTCGTCATGCGCATGCCAAGCATGAGGTCCTCCGCGGCCGCCTGCGACTCGTCAAGGCACTCGATGTCGTATGAAAGGTCGTCAAACCCCAAGGCGTGCACGAATTCGAATCGCGAGCTCGTCATGGTCAGCCGCACGCGCGCGATGCCGTCAGGGAGGTCAGGGAGCTTTGTGCAGAGCGAGCGCAGCCGATCGTATCCCTCCCTCGTGAGCATCGACGAGGCACCCGTGCCGAGGCCGAGGTACGGCAAGCCCGTCCAGTACGCCTGGTTGTGTGCGCACGCCTTGCCGGGAAGCGCATAGCTCGCGACCTCATACCGCGCGAACCCAGCCGCCTCCAGGACGTCACGCGCCTGGTCCATGCGCGCCGCCTGCACCTCGGGGGCGTTCCAGGAGGGGTCTTCGTCCCCCACCGCCCGAGCGAGCTCGGTGCCGTCCTCAATCTGCAGGGGATAGACGCTCACGTGCCCCACGCCGAGGTTCATGGTGGCAGTGAGCGTATGGTGCCAGCTTGCCGGGGTCTGTCCTGGAATTGCGCACATGAGGTCGGCAGACACGTCTAAACCCGACCGCACGGCGGACGCCACGCGCTCGGCTGCGGCCCGAGCGTCGTGAAGGCGTCCCAGGGCATGCAGCTCCTCGTCGACCAGGCTCTGAACGCCAATGGAGAGACGCGTCGCGCCCGCATCGACGAGGTCCCGCAGCACCTCGTCGGACAGGGAGTCCGGATTGGCCTCGCACGTCAGCTCTTGGAGGCCCGGACACGCACCGCGCAACTTGCCCACGAGACCTCCCAGCAGGCTCGCCCCAAGCATGGTCGGCGTGCCGCCACCGACGTAGGCGGTCTTGCAGCAACGCATCAAGCCGGCATCGGCAGCCTCCGCAAGGCGCTCCTCGAGCGCGCGGACATACTGCCTGGCCAGGGGATCCCCAATGGAGGTCTCCCATGAGGCGAAGTCGCAGTAGGCGCATTTGCGCACGCAGAACGGGAGGTGCACGTAGAGCGCCTGGGCGCAGTCCAGGTGCAGGCGCGAGCGCCACGAGGCCTCAGGATTCACGTCGACGCAACCGCTGCTCATGGCGTCATCCGATGCGCCGCTTCAGACGCACGATGCGCACGACGGACTCGTCTATCCTCTCCTCGGAAAGGCGCCCGGAGGCCAGGGCGTCGACGATTCCGTCATAGACCGCATACCAGTTCTCGGGGCACAGGATGAGGTCGCACCCAGCCTCCAGGGCGCGTACGCCCATCTCCTCCTGGGAGAAGAGCTCGTGAACCGCGGCCATGCCCATCGAGTCCGTGATGACGACGCCGTCAAAGCCCATCTCCTCTCGCAGGACCTCCGTGACCATGACATGGCTCAGCGAGGCGGGCATCGTGGGGTCGACGCCCGTGCAGGTCATGTGACCCACCATGATGAGGGGCGCATCCTCGGCTATCGCAGCCGCAAACGGGAGGAGCTCGCCTGTCCTCATCTCGTCAAGGCCCTTGTCAAGGAAGATGCTCTCCACATGCGAGTCGCCCACGGCACCCCCGATGCCGGGGAAGTGCTTGGGCGAGCACAGCGTGCCCGCGCGGCTGAAGCCACGCACCTGGGCTGCAACCATCCCCGCGACGAGCTGCGGGTCACCGCCAAACGAGCGCAGATACACAAAGCTGTCCTGGTCGTCGGTCACGTCCGCAACGGGGGCAAAGTCGAGATTGACGCCAAGGTCGCGCAGGTACGAGCCCACGCGGAGCGCTTCGCTCTCGGCAAGCTCGACGTCACCGGCATCGCCCAGCTCCCGCATGTTGCCGGGATCCTCCACGCCAAAGGACGCCTTGTCCGCCACCCTGACAACCGTGCCGCCCTCCTCGTCAGCGGCGATGAGCATGGGAAGGCCACACGCCTCCCGCGAAACGTCCTGCAGCTCCTGAGTCAGGTTGCGCACCTGGTCAGGGTCGACGAAGCTGGTGTCCTTCAACATGACGCCGCCGACAGGGCGCCCGAGCAGCGCGGACTTCAGGTCGTCATCTACCGAGAGGATCGGGCTTTGGCCCAAAACCGCCTCAGGCTTTATCACGAAGAGCTGCGCGATCTTCTGCTCGAGCGAGAGCTTGCCCACCTGCGCCCTCACGTCGAGCCTGTCGACCGCATGCGCCACTGCCCCATCGAGCGCCTCCCGGCCGTCTCGTCCCAGCAACGGGAGGGATAGCACGGGATTGAGCGCACGCGCAATCCCGATAACGCCGAGTCGAGCGGTAGCTGCCAACGCCAGGCGACGCGTCAACAGCTGCCCGTCAAAGAGGTTCATGCGCCCTCCCTTGCGATCTCCATGAGGCTGTCGGCCAATGCGAGATACTCCTCGACCGTCTGGCACCTCATCGCACGGTCGCGCAGGGCAGCGGCGTGCGGCAGGCCACGGAAGTACCAGCCGGCGAGGCTGCGGGAGCGGGCGAGGTGCGCGTGGGTCGCGTCGAGGAGGCGCACGTGGCAGGCAAATGCCGCGAGGCGCTCCGCCAGGTCGTGCGTCTTGGCCTCCCCTCCCTCGACAAGCGTGCGGGCGTCGGCAAAGCACCAGGGGTTTCCGTAGGTGCCTCGCGCAATCATGACGGCCGCGCAACCCGTCTCTTGCAGCATGCGCGCGGCCTCCTCAGGGCCCCGCACGTCCCCTGACCCGATGACGGGGATCTCCACGGCCTCGGCCACCCTCGCCACGCATCCCCAGTCGGCCTCTCCACGATAGAGCTGGCTGGCGGTCCTGCCGTGGACGGCGACGGCAGAGGCCCCCGCCTCCTCCATGGCCTGCGCAAATCGGGGCGCCACCTCGTCCTCCCCGGTCCTGCGACCCGCCCGTATCTTGACGGTGACAGGCACGTCGGAGCCGGCATCAGAAAGCCCGTCAAGACAGGCGCGCACGATGTCTGCCGCGCCTTGTGGGTCATCGAGCAGCGCCGACCCCTCGCCTTTTCTGGTGACCTTGGGGACGGGGCAGGCCATGTTCACATCGACGAGCGCGAGGCGCTCCCCCAGCCGCGACGCGACGGCTCTTGCCGCCTCCCGGAACTGGTCAGGCTTGGAACCGAAGAGCTGTACCGCGATGTCGGGCTCGGGAGGGGTCGGGACGACGAGCTCCCAGGTCTTCTCGCTTCCGTAGTGGAGGCCGGCCACCGACACCATCTCGGTGTAGGCAAGCGCCGCCCCTCCCGCACGCGCCATCATGCGATAGGCGGCGTCGGAGACACCCGCCATGGGCGCCATGAGGAAGGGGTTTGCCGCAAGGCGCTCGCGAAGGGTCCCCGTTTGGGAAAACGGGGTTATGTGAGGGGAAACCCCGGCGCTTTCGGCACATTCCGCCAAGATCGTCACGGGGTCTGCCTGGGAGTCATATGAGACGTCTGGCTTGCGCTCGCGATGCCCCCAGTGGCCGCCCGTCACTCGTCACCAACCTTGAGCACGGCAAGGAAGGCCTCCTGCGGAACGTCGACCGTCCCGATGGACTTCATGCGCTTCTTGCCCTCCTTCTGCTTCTCGAGCAGCTTGCGCTTGCGGCTGATGTCGCCACCGTAGCACTTGGCAAGCACGTCCTTGCGCACCGCCTTGACCGTCGAGCGGCTGATGATCTTGTTGCCGATGGCGCCCTGGATGGGCACCTCGAACTGCTGGCGCGGGATGATCTCCTTGAGCTTGTCGCAGAGCCCGCGCGCAAGCGTGTAGGCCTTGTCCTTGTGCACGATGAAGGACAGGGCATCCACCTCCTCGCCCGCCAACAGGATGTCGAGCTTCACGAGGTCGGAGGGGCGATAGTCCGCAAACTCGTAGTCAAGCGACGCATAGCCCTTGGTACGGCTCTTGAGCTGGTCGAAGAAGTCCAGGATGAGCTCGGCAAGCGGTACGTAGAACGTGATCTCAACCGAGTTGTCCGAGAGGTAGACCATGTTGTCCTGAATGCCGCGATGCTCAATGACGAGCTGGATGACCGCGCCCATGTACTCGGGAGGGACGATGACCGACGCGCGGAGGTACGGCTCCTCAATCCTGTCAATCTTCTCGGGCTTGGGAAGGTCCTGCGGGCTCTTGATGTCAAGCATCTCCCCCGCCGTGGTAAAGACATGATAGTCCACGGAGGGGCTCGTGCCGATGAGGTCGAGGTCGAACTCGCGCTCGAGGCGCTCCTTGACGACCTCCATGTGCAGAAGGCCCAGGAAGCCGACGCGGAACCCAAAGCCCAGCGCCACGGACGTCTCGGGCGTCCAGGTGAGCGACGGGTCGTTGACGCGCAGCTTCTCGAGCGCATCGCGGAGGTTCTCGTACTCCTTGTTGTCTATGGGAAAGAGGCCCGTGAAGACCATGGGCTTCGCCTCGCGATACCCCGGCAAGGGCTCGGGAGTGCGCCGCGCGTCGTAGGTCAGCGTGTCTCCCACGTGGACGGAGCCTGGGTCCTTGAGGCCCGTCACCACGTAGCCAACCTCGCCAACTCCCAGCTCGGGAAGCGGGGTCTCGAGCGGGCGCTTGACGCCCACGTCGTCGACGAGGAAGGAGGAGTCCGCCTGCATCATGTAGAGCGTCTCGCCCGGGCGGATGCGTCCGTCAAAGACGCGCACCGTGGCGACGACGCCGCGATAGGCGTCAAAGTAGGAGTCGAGGATGAGGGCCTTGAGCGGCGCCTCGGCGTCACCCGCCGGCGGGCTGACCAGAAAGACGATGCTCTCGAGCAGGTCGTGGATCCCCTCTCCCGTCTTTCCCGAGACGCAGACGGCGTCCTCTGCGGGAATCGCGAGGGCCTCCTCGATCTCGGAGCGCACGCGCTCGGGCTCGGCGCTGGGAAGGTCGATCTTGTTGATTGCCGGCACGATGTCCAGGTTCGCGTTCATGGCAAGCAGCGCGTTGGACACGGTCTGCGCCTCGACGCCCTGGGTGGCGTCGACGACGAGCACCGCCCCCTCGCAGGCGGCGAGCGAGCGAGAGACCTCGTAGGTGAAGTCGACGTGCCCCGGCGTGTCGATGAGGTTGAACTGGTAGGTCTCGCCGTCATCGGCATCGTAGGCAACGCGGACCGCGTTGCTCTTGATGGTGATGCCGCGCTCGCGCTCGATGTCCATCGTGTCGAGAAGCTGGGACTCCATGTCTCGCTCCTCGACCGTGTGGGTCAGCTCGAGTATGCGGTCGGAGATGGTCGACTTGCCGTGGTCGATGTGCGCAACGATCGAGAAGTTGCGGATATGTGAGGTATCGTATGTAGACATAGGGAGAATGATAGCCCAAAACTGACGTGGCGTGCTATACTCCTCAAGTTGACCTCGCCGTGTCTCAGCGTTAGAGGCCTCAAGATACATGACCGAAAGGGAAGCACGTGGCTAACATCAAGTCTCAGAAGAAGCGCATCATCACCGCCGAGAAGGCTCGCAAGCGCAACAAGGCAGTCCGCTCCGAGCTCAAGACCTAC
>CADBRX010000180.1 GCA_902797175.1 uncultured Coriobacteriaceae bacterium
CCTCTTCTCCTGCACGGCCAACGCCATCGGCGTCGGCGGCCTGCCCGGCATCCTCGCCATGCAGCCGCAGTCCATGCTCCCCTATCTCCTGTGCATGGCCGTCGCCATCGTCGTGCCCTTCGTCCTCACCTACATCGTCGGTAAGCGTCAGGGCATCGACAAGCAGGCCCAGGCCGTCGCCGAGGCTGCTGCCGACCAGGCCATCGCCCCTGCAGCCGCCCACGTTGACGCCATCGACCAGCCCCTCACCCTCGCCGCCGTTGCCGACGGCTACGCAAAGGCCATGTCCGAGGCTCCCGACGCCGTGTTCGCCTCCCTCGCCATGGGCGATGGCGTGGTCATCGAGCCTTCGGAGGGTGCCATCTACTCCCCCGTCTCCGGCACCGTGACCATGGTCTTCGACACCAAACACGCCCTCGGCATCACAGCCGATGACGGCACCGAGATCCTCATCCACATCGGTGTCGACACCGTCGAGCTCGGTGGCAAGCCCTTCACCGCCCACTGCGCCGCAGGCGACAAGGTAAAGGCTGGCGACCTGCTCATGGAGGTCAACCTGGCAGCCGTCGAGGCCGCCGGCAAGTCCACGGCAACCATGGTGGTCGTCACCAACACCGACGCCTATGCGAGCGTCGAGGCAAAGACCGGCACCGTCAAGGCCGGCGAGGTCTCCTGCAAGCTCACCAAGTAGCGTTTGCAACCGGCCGCCTGCACCATGGCAGGCGGCCCTTTTGTAGTATTGAAGCATCCATCTTTCCTGACGAAGGAGCCTTCCGTGAACCCGCGCACACAAGAGCTTGGCAGCAAGGTCATCTATCAGATCTATATCAAGTCGTACCAGGACTCCGACGGTGACGGCATGGGCGACCTACGCGGCATCACGAGCCGCCTCGACTACCTGGCGGACCTGGGCGTGGACTGCGTGTGGATCACCCCGTTCTTCCCCAGCCCGCAAAACGACAACGGCTACGACGTGAGCGACTACTGCGCCATCGAGCCCCTCTACGGCACGATGGACGACTTCGAGGAGCTGGCCCGCGAGGCCAGGGCCCGTGGCATCGAGGTCATGCTCGATATGGTCTTCAACCACACCTCGACCGAGCACGAGTGGTTCAAGAAGGCGCTTTCGGGCGACCCCAAGTACCTCGCCTACTACAAGTTCGTCGACGCGGCGCCCGGCGCGACGGCCGACGACCCCGGAAAGCCGCCTACCAACTGGGAGAGCAAGTTCGGCGGCAACGCCTGGGAGTACGTGCCATCGCTCAACAAGTGGTACCTGCACCTCTTTGACGTGACTCAGGCCGACCTCGACTGGGACAACCCCGAGGTCCGCGAGGAGCTGGCAAACGTCCTGCGCTTCTGGCGCGGCAAGGGCGTCAACTGCTTCCGCTTTGACGTCGTCAACCTCATCAGCAAGCCCAACGTGCTCGAGGACGACTTTGAGGGCGACGGCCGCCGCTTCTACTCCGACGGCCCGCACATCCACGAGTACCTGCAGGAGCTCGTGAGGCTCGGCGGGATCGACGGCCTCATGACCGTGGGCGAGATGAGCTCGACCTCCCTTCAGAGCTGCATCGGCTACTCCAACCCAAGCAACCACGAGCTTTCGATGTGCTTCAACTTCCACCACCTCAAGGTCGATTACGACCACGGCGACAAGTGGGCACTCAAGGACCCAGACATCGACGAGCTGCGCGAACTCTTCCGCAGCTGGCAGGAGGAAATGGCTGCCGGTGGCGGCTGGAACGCGCTCTTCTGGTCCAACCATGACCAGCCGCGGCCCAACTCGCGCTTTGGCGACACCGAGCGCTTCTGGTACGAGTCCAGCACGTTGCTTCCCACGGCCACCCACCTCATGCGCGGCACCCCCTACATCTACCAGGGCGAGGAGCTCGGACAGACTATCACCGACTTCACGAGCATCGACCAGTATCGCGACGTCGAGTCCATCAACTACTACCGCATCCTGCAGGATCGTGGATGCACGCCCGAAGAGGCATTCCACATTGTGCACGCCCGCTCGCGCGACGACGGCCGCACGCCTATGGCCTGGAACGACTCCCCCAACGCCGGCTTCACCACGGGCACGCCCTGGCTCGCGCTTGTCGGGAACTATCCCACCGTCAATGCCCAGGCGGAGATGGCGGACCCGCATTCGGTGCGTGCCTACTTCAAGCGGCTCATCGCCCTGCGCAAGGCAGAGCCCGTCATCCAGGAGGGCGACGTGCGCTTTGTTGAGGGACTTGAGGGGTCGCCCATCATCGCCTTCTGGCGCACGCTGGGCAAGACGCGCCTGCTCGTGCAGTGCAACTTCTCGGGCGAGGAGGTCGGCGCGCTTGATGCCGAGGGCTCCGAGCTGCTCATAGGCAACTATGACGAGCCGTCAGACATGCTGCGACCTTACGAGGCCCGCGCCACCATCTGGCGCTAGCACCGATACATGACTGACGCACAAAGGGGTGGGACCCTACGTGCTGTACAGCACGTAGGGTCCCACCCCTTTGTGCGGCGAGCCGATGACGGACACAGTATTTGTCCTTTAACCCTAATCCGTTACCTGACCGGAAGCCTGACGATGGTGGACATGAGGCCTGTCGTCGCCTCGCCGCCGTCGACGATCTCGACCCCCTCGGGCACGCTGAGCACCTTGATCGGCATGTCCGTGCGCTGGTCAAAGAAGACCGAGCACTGGCCCGACTCGTCGGTCACGTAGGTCTCGGTCCCCTTGTCCGTGGTCACGCTGAACTCGACACCCGGAACGGCCTTGCTCTTGGCATACGCCATGAACGTGTAGTAGGCCGGCTCCGCCTGCGTGTAGCCCTCTCCCATGAAGGGGGTAAGGAGCTGCTCGAACACCTCTGCCGAAGGAATCGATCCCACGCGGTGGACGCGGATGACGCCGTTGCGGTCCACGATCAGCGTCGTGGGATAGGTGGTGGTCTTCACGAAGTCGAGCGTCTCGTTATCGAGGCCAAACGCCAGAGGGAACGACAGGTTGTGCGACTGCTCGTACTCCTTGAGGCCATCCATCGAGTCCAGGAAGTCCACGTCGATGGCAATCATGCCCATCTTGTCCTGGTACTTCTGGTAGACGGCGTCCATCTCGGGAAACTCCTCCTCGCATGGGCCGCACCACGTCGCAAAGAGGACGACCACCGTCACCTCCTTGTCCTCGAGAAGGGCATCCCTGGTGATGTGGGTCCCGTCGGTCAGCTCAACGTCAAACGCCGGCAGCTTCCTACCGACGAAATCCTCTGCCCCCTCGCTCGAGAGCATGCTGTCGACGATCCTTTCGCGGTTGAGGTTAAACCAGACGACTACCCCCAGCGCCAGGGCCGCAATGGTACCCACCATCCCAATCAGGATCTTCCAACCGCAGCCAAGCTTCTTCTTTTCGCGCTGTGCCCCCATGGTCCCTCCAGCCTCTTGCTGCACTCACTTGCCAAGATCGGTCGCGCCTATGCGGCCTTGAGCGTGATGGTCACGTCGCCAAACGTCTGGGGAGCCTCATACTCCGTCGCATCCTCGGCAAAGCCCTCGGGAACCCTCTTCACATGCACGACGTAGGATCCCTCGTCGGCCTTGAAGGTGGCGATGCCCTGGGCATCGGTCTCGCCCGTGTAGCACATGGCATCAGAGCAGAACTGGAGGGCGACGCCCTCGACAGGTGCCCCCGACTCGTCCAGAGCAATGACGCGATAGACTTTGCCGGGATTGGCGGGCACAGCGTCTCCCGAACCAGAGCCTGACCCGCAGGCCACGAGCACAAACGCCAGGGAGACGACAAACAGCGCGGCAAACGCCCTAGCAAACCTCTTCATGGTGATCAATCTCCGCATTGGTTGGTATTGCCCTAGCTCATGATTATACGAAGAGCCGGGTGACTCAAAGGGGTGATACGTAAGGGTGGGACCCTTTCGTATCGGTGTGGAGGAATCTAGGCGCTCTTGGCCTGCTTCTCCTGCAGGCGCCTCAGCCGCGCCGCACGCCATTCCTCGACGTCCTCGTGACGGTTCTTCCAGTACGCGCTCACCAGGGACTCGTATCCCAGCTCCTTGAGCTGCTCGTGAGAGAAGCGGTATCGCGCCTTGCCGAGCTTGCCGGTGGCCACGTAGCGAATGAGGCTCTGCACGTACTCGTCAAGCTGAACCAGGCTGTCCGGCCGCGTGATGATGCCAAAGAACCACTCGGTCCATTTGAGCGACTCGCTCGACTCCCCACCAAAGAAGAAGCGATGGGTGTAGCCGACCATGTACCTGGTGGCCGCCTCGCGGGTGATCTTGCCCTGCCCGACGCGGCGGTTGAGTTTCTTGGCGCGAATGCGCATCTTGCGGCGCGCCTTGAAGAGCGTGAAGTCCGCCACGTCGAGCTCCGTCCCACGCAGCTGGAAGCCAAGCAGGCCAAAGCTGTCGTTGGGCGCATGTATCTCGGTCTTGCTCTCGTTGAGCTTGAGACCCCGATCGGTCAGCATCTGCTTGATCTCGGCAAGCACGGCCTCGGCCTCCTCGCGCGTCTTCACAAACACGCAGATGTCATCCGAATAGCGGGCGTAGAGCTCTCCCTGGCGCTCCATCGCCTCGTCGAGCTCCATGAGATACACGTTGCCAAAGCAGTTGGAGAACGCCGCCCCCGCGATGGCCCCCATGCTCCCCTGCTGCACCTCGCCATGGAAGGTGTACTCGCCGCGCAGAAGGAGCTCCGACATGAAGTCCACGAGCTCCGGCTCACGCGCGCCTATGCGCTCGCGCAGCATCTTCACAAGGCGCTCGGGGTCGATGGAGTTGAAGTACGAGCTGACATCGGTCTTCACGGCCCAATGGTCCGTGTGCAACTTGCGCCGCTTGACCTTCTTGAAGAGGTCCGAGGGAGTCAGGTTCGTGCGGAACGAGTAGAGCGAGTCACAGAAGATGTCGTCAAAGCCATGCAGGTGCCAGGCGAGATACATCAGCAGGTGACGTTGGTCGTCTGGATAGACAAACACCTGGCGGCGCTTCGTCGTGCCAAACTTGCGCAGAAGCGACATACGCGCAAGCGGCCAGGTGTAGTCGCCGTCGATGAGGCGCTGGATGTCCTCGGTGCACTTGTCGCTTATGAGGTATGAGCAGAGCGAGAGGTACTCCTCGACCTCGCGCTCGTAACGCACCGCGCGCTCGCGCAAGAACTGCTCACGGCTCTCCATGGGCAGCATGCGCTCGAAGAGGTTTGGCTTGGCGTCGGACAAGACTCCTCCTGATGGTCTGTTTGACGCACGATAGGAAGGTGCTTGGCTATTGTACGACTCGTTTGCCCAGCTTATCCCAACAAAGTCACTTCGTCACGTTTGTGTGGCAAAGAGAGCGAGGTGCGGAGCAGAGGAGGAGAAAAAAGGTGCGAGCCGGCACCACTTTAGGTGGTATCCACCGTACAAAAGCAGCCACCTGCGCGGCCGCCAGCATAGCCACACGAGGCGCAGGGAGCTGGATTCCTGCTGGCATGCCCTTGCGGGCATAGCCGGCTCGCCCGGACAACTATAAGACACGCATATGCAGCATGCAAACAGCACATGAATTAACCAGCGACTTGTTTGTCTTTTCTCCCCTTTTGCACTAGAGCCCTTCTAAGGAAAGATCTCTGTGTCCGCACCACGACGCCCGCCTGGAGTCACCATGTCCCGCCTTACTCAATCGCACACGCTCTCCGCGCGCCGCAACAGGCGCCGCGCGTTGCTCGCCCTCCTCGTTGCCGTGGCAATCTCTGCGCAACCGGCCACTACCGTCCTGGCGACATCGGACAAAGTCAAAATAAACAACGGCCAGTCGGTCACGGTCGACGACGACATCATCTGCGAGGGAGAGACCCTCCGAGCCATCTTGGCCGAGGAAGCAGCCTAAAGGCAGCCCTCCACCTAAGGCCTGATGTTGCCCCGCGCGATATGGTCTTTGATTACGGGGTCCACCACCTCGTCAAACAGACGCTGTGACCCCAGCGCGGTCTTGCGCTGGCGGCCGTAGACCTGCTCTGCGCTCACGCCATGTTCCGCCCAGTCGCCCCCACCGTTCGCGGCGTTCAGCATGAGCGGCTGCACGTTGTCCATGGCATGGGCAAAGCGGGACTCGGGCGTCTTGTAGGCCTCGAACTCCTCGAAGAGCGCCATGAGCTCTGAGGCCTGGTCCTCGGGCAAGAGCCCAAAGATGCGCTGCTTTGCGGCCTCCTCGCGCGCCGCCTGGGTCTTGATGCCCTCGGCGTCGTAGGCGTAGGTGTCGCCCGCATCGATCTCAACCACGTCATGGATGAGACACATGAGCATCACGTGCGCGATGTCCACGTCCTCGTTGGCGTACTCGCGCAGGAGGTACGCCATGATGGCCATGTGCCAGGCATGCTCGGCGTCGTTCTCGTTGCGGCCGTGGCCCGCAAGGTGCGTCTGGCGAAAGATGCCCTTCTCCTTGTCGATCTCCAGCGCAAAGGCCAACTGCTTCTGCAGGCGCTCATCCATGGCAATCCCTTTTCTGTCCCACCAAACGTGTCATTTGTAGTATGCGCCATTATCCCGAGGAGTACCAACTCGCCTTGAATCTGCGAGCGCTCACTCCCCCAACAGGCGCTCGAGCAGCCTCTCGCGATCCGTCATGAAGAGGCTCATAGTCTGGTAGGCCTCAGTGTCCTCGTAGGCCACGGAAGCGACGCCTTCCTCGTCAAAGCGCAGGATCTGCGCACCGGGAAGTGCCATCAACACGACCGACTGCGTGGCCACAAAGAGCTGTGCGCCATGTGCGGCAAGCTGGTGAAGTTCGTAGAGCAGCGTCAGCTGGCGCGACACGCTGAGCGCGGCCTCGGGCTCGTCCAGAAAGTACAGGCCGTTCTCGTGAAAGTCCTCCTGTATGGTGGCAAGGAACGCCTCACCATGCGAAAGCTCGTGGAGGCTGCGTCCCAAAAGCTGGCGCAGGAGGCCTGACGGCGTGTCGGCCGGAAGTCCTGCGTTCCTCACCAGCTCCTCGGCGTGCGGACCCAGGTAGCGCGATTCATACCCCTCCGCCGCCGAGGCGACGTTGTAGAAGCTCTCCGCCCGCAGGAAGTAGGTGCCCCACGGCCGCTCGAGCGACCTTTGCAGGTGGACGGCCTCGTGCAGGGGTGCTTGCGTGTCGTTGGTGGAGAAGCGATAGTTGCCGCTGCCACCCTCTGGGTTGAGCCCGTACGCGACGGCCATGGCCTCGAGCAGCGTCGACTTGCCAGAACCGTTCTCTCCCGTGAAGAAGGTCACGTTCGGCCCAAACGAAAGCGGAAGGCTTTGCAACGCGGGGATGTCGCGCACGTAGCTCTCGCGAGGAACAGCGCTCCAGTCTATAGAAACCTCCTGGATGAAGTGCGCTCCCAACATGGGCCCACCGTCTCTATGCAGATTCCGGGATCCTCGGCAAGAAGAGCTCCTACAGCCCCATCATGGCGCCGGCGTAGTTCATGGCCATCATGATCACCAGGAAGCCAAAGGCGTACGGGGCGATCTTGCCAATGATTTCGCCGTCCTTGCCGGACAGGTCGCACGCGGCGCATCCGATGGCCACGTTTTGCGGCGAGAGCATCTTGCCCGCCGAGACGCCCAGCGAGTTGGAGGCCACGAGCCAGGTTTCGTTGACGCCAATGGACTGGGCCGCCTGCAGCTGCACGTTGCCAAAGAGGACCTCTGACGAGGTGCCCGAGCCGGTCACGAAGGTGCCAAGCGCACCGAGCGCCGGCGCCACGAGCGGATACAGCCCGCCGAGCGATCCCACAAAGAACGCCGCGATGCTCGCGATCATGCCGGAATACCCCATGATCTTGGCCACGGAAAGCACGCCGAGCATGGTGAGGATCGTCTTGGACATCTGCTTGACCGTCGCGCCCAGCACCGAGAGCATCTGGCTGACCGGGCAGCCCTGGATGAAGCCGCCCGCAATGCCGCAGAGCAGGATGAGGACGCCCGGCGTGTTGATCCACGTGAAGGTGAGCGTGGCGGGGTTCTCGCCCGCATAGACCTGCACCTGCGTCTTGATGGCCGAGAGCGGCTGGGAGATGAACGGCACGAGCGAGCTCGTGAGCAGCAGCACCACGAAGATGAGGATGAACGGCGACCACGCCACGAGCGCGTCATGCACGGTGAGCGGTCCGCGCCCCGCGGCGACCTTGAGGCGCTCCTCCTCGGGCACAGGCGTGCCCTTCATGCGCAGGGCCATGAGGAAGGTGCACCCAAGCGAGCACACGGCGCCCACGACATCGGGCAGCGCCGCACCGATGAAGCGCGCGGCAATGAGCTCGGGGATGGCAAAGGAGAGACCCGCGACCAGCGTGATGGGCACGACGCCCTTGAGGGCCTTGGGGCCGCCGCCTACGAGCATGACCATGAGGAACGGGCAGGCGATGACGAAGGGGAACACCTGTAGCGCCTGCGTGAAGGCCAGGTCCGTCTCGACGATGCCCGTGATGGAGGCCAGCGTAGTGGTGGGAATGCCGATGGAGCCAAACATGGTGGGCGTGCCGTTGGCAATCAGGCATGCGAGGATGGCGACGATCGGGTCGATGCCGAGCGCCATCATCATGGACGCGGGGATGGCCACCGCCGTGCCAAAGCCGGCCATGCCCTCCATGAAGTTGCCGAAGCACCACACGATGAGCAGCGTCAGCACGCGGCGGTCAGAAGAGACCGAGGTCAGCATCTGCTTGATCTTGTCCATGGCGTGGGTGCAGACGGTCAGGTTGTAGGTGAAGACCGCCGCTATGATCACGACCACGATGGGCCACAGGGCAAAGAGGCAGCCCTCGAGCGTCGCCGTGGCAACCTCGATGGGTTTCATGTGCCACACGAGCATGGAGACGACGACAGCCACGGCAAGCGCCTCGAAGCTGGCGATCCATGCCTGCTGCTTGAGCGCGATAAGCGCGATGATCAGGCAGATGATGGGCGAAAGCGCAAGGATGAACATGAGGAAGAGCTGTGCCATGGGGTGCTCCTAAGCTCGCGAACGTGCGGCATACCGTTTCATGGTAGCGCTGCAAACGGGCGCTGGAGCCCACGTGGCACGGCAAAACGGCCGAATGGATGCGCCTACGCAGCGATGCCGCCCGCCCCGGGGCCGCTCACCTGAAAGCCGATGTCGGTCGCGCTCTGGCCCGCATCGAGGTGCCCGTTGTAGCTCGCATTGTCGATGGAGAGGGTCTGTCCCGAGACCGCATAGGTGCCGTTCCAGCCGTCCACGAGGGCCACCTCGCCCGCAAAGGGAACGTCCACATGCCAGGAGTCGCATGCCGGCCCGTCGTTTCTGACGGTGAGCATGTACTGGTAGCAGGTACCACCCTCGACCGGCCATGAGTTCTCGAGACGCGCCGCAACCGTAAGGTCGCCCTGCGCAAAGGTGACGGTTGCCGCCGAAGCGGAGGTGCCACCCGCCGCGGCACCCTGCTCCGAAAGCGTCACCTCAGGCGTCTCCCACTCCCCCGCCAGACGCGCCTTGAGCCACCTGCCTGCCTGCGACAGGTCCGCGTCGTCAAGGCCGCTCACCTTGTCGGACCCGCTCCATATCATGGCGGACGACTCGTTCTTGTTTGAGAGGTTCCACATCACGCGGCTCACGCCCAGCTCGTCCATGGTCGCAAGCCACAGGTCCGCCTGCTCCTCGTCGATGGCGCCATTGCCGCTCGCGTCGCAGATGCCAAACTCGCTCACGAAGACCGGAAGCCCCGCGTCCACCGCGGCGACCATCCGGTTGCGCAGGTCGTCTTTGTGCGTCGCGGCGTAGAAGTGCAGCGCGTACATCACGTTCTGCTCGGTGAGGGGGTTCTCGGCCGCCTGGTCCACGCGCTGGGACCATTCGGGCGTACCTACGATGATGACGGCGTCGGGGTCGTTGGCGCGGATGACGGGAATGACCTCCTCGGCATAGCTGCGCACGTCCTCCCAGGTGGTGGCGCCATTGGGCTCGTTGCAGATCTCGTAGAGCACGTTGTCGCGGTCGGCCAGCGTGGCGGACACGTCGGCAAGGAAGGCCTTGGCGTCATCCGCATGTACCCAGGGGTTGTTGTCGGAAAGGATGTGCCAGTCCACGATGACGTACTGGTCCGCCGCGCTCGCATAGTCCACTCCGTCGAGCACGAGCGCGCGCAGGGCATCGCGGTCGCCTCCCGAGCACCAGCCGCCATACTCGTCGGTGTAGAGCGCGAGGCGCATCACGTTGGCTCCCCAGCCGGAGAGCTCCTTGAAGAGGTCGGCGTTCACGTATTGGGGAAACCACGCCAAGCCATGGGTCGAGACGCCAAAGAGCACGACGGGGTTGCCGTCCTTGTCCACCAGCTGCGTGCCCTCCACGCGCAGGGCGCCTGCCGTCGAGGGCCGGGCGGGCGGGGTGGCAGATGCGGGATCGGCCTCCGGCGTGGGCTCCTCCTCTTGCGAGACGTCCTCCTCCTGCGCAGGCGGCTCGGGCTCGCCGGCCCCTTCCTGCCCCTGCACCCCACCACAAGCTGACAGGATGCACAGCGTCAGGACGACGCCCAACAACGCTAAAAACGACTTTTTGGAACCCATGGATGCCTCCCCTTGTAGCCGGCATTTTAGAAGTATAGTTCCCGCCCGTCTCCTGGACACTTTGGCGTATCCTTGCCTGTGGAACCAAACGCAGATCAAGGAGGCACCATGCCCTGCACCACGATTCTTGTCGGAAAGCTCGCAAGCTATGACGGCTCGACCATCATCGCCCGCAACGAGGACTCCCCCAACGGCGCGTTCACGCCCAAGCGGATGGAGGTCGTCCTTCCCGACGAGCAGCCCCGCCGCTACAAGAGCGTCATCTCCCACCTCGAGCTCGAGATGACCGAGCACCCCATGCGCTACACCTCCGTCCCCAACGCCCTGCCCAACGAGGGCATCTGGGCCGAGGCGGGCGTCAACGAGCGCAACGTGGCGATGTCCGCCACCGAGACGCTCACCTCAAACGAGCGTGTGCTCGCGGCCGACCCGCTGGTCGTCTTCAAGCCGGGCAAGGGCGCCCCTTGGGAGAGCGACTTTGAGCCTGAGGTCTCCGGCGGCATCGGCGAGGAGGACATGGTCACGCTGGTCCTTCCCTACGCGCTCTCCGCACGCGACGGCGTCCGCAGGCTGGGCACGCTCCTGGAGTCGTATGGAACCTACGAGATGAACGGCATCGCCTTCTCTGACGTGGACGAAATCTGGTGGATGGAGACGGTTGGCGGCCATCACTGGATCGCGCGCCGCGTGCCTGACGACTGCTACGTCACCATGCCCAACCAGCTGGGCATCGACTCGTTTGACCTGAGCGACGCGGAAGGCGAGCAGAGGGATCACATGGCGAGCCCGGGCCTTCGCGCATGGATGGAGGAGAACCATCTGGACCTGACGCTGCGCGACGAGGGCGAGCCCACGGACGTCTTCAACCCGCGCGAGGCCTTTGGCAGCGCCAGCGACTCCGACCACGTGTACAACACGCCACGCGCCTGGGCCATGCAGCGCCAGCTGAACCCCCGCAGCAACACCTGGGACGGGCCGGACGCGGACCTGCGCCCCGAAGACGACGACATCCCCTGGTGCCGCGTGCCCGAGCGCAAGGTGACCATGGAGGACGTGAAGCGCGTGCTTTCCCTGCACTACCAGGGCACCCCCTACGATCCGTACGGCCCCAAGGGGACCGAGGCGACGCGCGGGGTGTACCGCCCCATCGGCATCAACCGAAACGGCCAGCTCGCAGCCTTGCAGCTCCGACCCTACGTGAGCGATGCAACCTGCGCGGTGCAGTGGATGGCCTACGGGTCAAACCCGTTCAATGCGCTGGTTCCCCTCTTTGCCAACGTGGACGAGGCGCCCTACTACCTGGCCAAGACCGACGACCGCGTGTCGACCGAGAGCTTCTACTGGACCAACCGTCTCATTGCGGCGCTAGCCGACCCCCACTTTGGCGCCTGCACCGCCGACATAGAGCGCTACCAGATGAAGGTGGGCTCCCAAGCGCAGGCCATCATCGCCGAGGTCACGCGGGACGTCGAGGGCCGCTCCCTGGGCTACGAGGAGGCAGCGGGCGAGCTCGAGCAGGCAAACGCCCGCATAGCCGACATGCTGCAGGAAGAGACGGACACCCTGCTCTCCAAGGTGCTCTATACGGCGAGCATGGGCATGAGGAACGGCTTCTCTCGCTCCGACGGATAGACAACCCCATACAACCAAAAAGGGTCCCACCCCTTTGTGCGGTATGTACTGCACAGAGGGGCATCGCCCCTTTGGTACGCGTCACAGACTGAGCTTTGCGTCCACGAAGCCCTCGGCGCTCGCGCGCAGGGTGCAGGCACCCTCCCCCAGCCGCACCACGGCCAGTCCGCGTCCGTAGCGCAGCGGGAACGTCCCCTCGAGATAGGAGCGCTCGGACTTCTGTGCCGCGCTGCCAAAGGCAAGAAGCTCCCCGCCCGTGACGCGCACCGTGACCTCGCAGTCAACGCCCGATTCCACGACGCCCTGCGCGTCGACAAGCGCCACGTCAACGAACACGACGTCGCCGGCATCGTCCACGCCCTCTTGGCGGCGCGGCTCGCGCACGAGCGCAAGCGAGAGGTCACCCTGAGCGTTCGAGAGGGCCGCACGGCCCATGACCGTGCCCTTGGAATCGCAGGCGAGCGCCGTCAGGGTCCCCGGCTGGTAGCGCAGCGAGAAGTCCGCGTGGCAGTCGCGCACGAACCTCGTGTCGACATGGCGCCCGTTCAGGTACAGCTTGACCAACGGCGCCTTGGTGTAGACCTCGACCGTCGTGGACACGCCCTCGCATTCCGCCCAGCTCCAGCTGGGGATGGAGTTGGTGCCGCGCCACGGGGCCTTCACCGGGTTGGGCAGCGTGCAGGGACGCACGTAGATGGCCACGTCCGTCACGCCCCAGACCGCCTCGGCCATGCCCATCTCGCCATTGGGGTCTCCCAGCAGGTCGAGCGCCCCGGTGTCGGCACAGAGCCATGGGTAGGGCTTGCTCACCATCTCTGGGTCATCGGACCACCCCGCCAGGCTGCACTCGCCCAGATAGTCCCAGGCGGTCCACATGAAGTCGCCAAAGACCTGGGGGACGCGCTCGACCAGGCGCCAGTTCTTCGCAAGGTCGTAGGGCATCGTCTCGCTGCCAAAGACCGGCTGGTTGGGACGCTTGCGCACGTCAGGCAGGTAGCGTCCCGTGGCATAGTTGTACCCGGCAAGGTCGAGCTGGTCAAAGAAGGGCCGGTTGACGCGCCCCACCATGGGCGTGGCCGCAATGAGCGACATGACGTCACCCATCTTGGTGACGTAGGTGTTGTAGAGCAGGCTGTTGTTGGTGGTCGCGTCCCCGCCACCCGCAGGACCTGCCTGCTCGCCCTCTGCCCCATCGCCATTGAAGGACTCGAAGCCCACGCCGGCGGCAAAGAGGATGGTGGGGTTCACCCCCGCGGTCACGGGACGCGTGGGGTCTAGCGAGCGGACCCGCTCGGCGAGCATCCGCGCACAGGCCACGCCGCGCGCCTCGCGCGGCTCGGCGTTCTCGTTGCCGATGGAGTACATGATGACGCTCGGGTGGTTGCGGTCCTTGGTCACCATGGCCTCGAGGTCAGACTTCCAGCAGCGCTCGAAGTCGCTCGCGTAGTCGGCAGGGTTCTTGTGCTCGTACCACATGTCGGCAAACTCGTCCATGACGTACATGCCCAGGTGGTCGCAGGCCTCCAGCATGGCCTTCGAGATGGGGTTGTGGGCGGAGCGGATGGCGTTGAAGCCATGCTCCTTCAGGATGGCGACCTCGCGCCAGGCAGCCTCGGCGGGTTCCGCCGCGCCTAGGATCCCCTGCGTGTGATGGATGCAGCCGCCGCGCAGCAGCGTCTCCTCGCCGTTCACGCGCAGGCCAAAGGCGCCCCACTCGACGGTACGGATGCCAAAGGTCACGCGCGCCTCGTCGACCACCAGATGGCCGCGGCGCATCAGCACGCAACACTCGTAGAGGTTGGGGTCATCGGCGCTCCAGGGAAGGGCCTCCGGCAGCTCGAGCACGACGTCGGCACCCTTGCCCGTGGCCACGATGGCTCGGTCGTGCCAGAGCGACACGTTCAGCTCGCCTTCGCCGACCGCCTCGGTCTGGACGCGCACGCGTGGCGGGTTGAGCGACTCGGTGGTTACGCGCACCCCGTCAAGCACGATGCGCTCGCGCGACTGCACGTGCAGGCGCGCGGGACGATACATGCCGCTGCCGGAATACCAGCGCGAGTTGGGCTGGTGGGAGTTGTCGGCGATGACGGTGAGCACGCTCTGCTCGCCGGGGCGCAGCTGTGGCGTCAGGTCGACGTAGAAGCCCGTGTAGCCGTAGTCGTTATGGGCAAGCTCCACGCCGTCAAGAAGGACGGTCGCCTTCTGGTAGACGCCCTCCAGCTCGAGCGTCACGACCATGTCCTCCCAGTCCTCGGGGACGTCGATGGTACGCTCGTAGCGATAGGTGCCCCCGGGAAAGTACGCGCCGGCATTTCCCGTGACGGCATCGGCCGAGCGCGACTCGGAAAGCATCGCGTCGTGCGGGATCCTTACGTGCTCCGCGACCGTCGAGTCGCCACGAAAGAGGGCCCAGCCCTCCGCAAGCTCGATCACCCCGCGCATGGTTAAGCCCCTTTCCTATGCACGTTGTATGAAAGCCGCGCTATGCCAGCTCGGCGACGACCTCGTCGGTGGTGGCGATGCGCGAGTCGTAGCACTTCACGAAGTGCTCGATGCCCGCCTCCTGCGTCCCGCACAGGAAGGTACGGGTCGCGTCCTCGACCACGACGGAGGCATAGCCCAGGAAGTACGCGTCGGCCAGCGTGTGCAGCACGCAGATGTTGGTGTCCTCGCCCACCGCGATGACGGTCTTCACGCCCAGCTCGCGCAGGGTGAGGTCAAGGTCGGTGCCAAAGAAGCCGCTGTAGCGGCGCTTGGGGATGATGAAGTCGCGCTCCCCCGAGCCCGCCTTGAGGGCCGGGTTGGGAACGGCCTTGCCACGGATGCCATGCTCGCCCCAGAGGTCCAGCTCCTTGTCGACACCCGGGATGTGGGCGTCGTCGCAGAAGATGACGGGAAGCCCCGCGGCGCGGGCGGCATCCACCACGCGCACGGAGTTGCGCACGACGCGCTCCTCGTCGGGACTCGGATTGTACAGGGTGTCGTCGCCCTCGGTGACCAGCACGTCGATGACGAGAACCGCGGTTGTTGCCTTGTCGATAGCCATATCGATCCCCTTCCCGTGTCAGGCCGCTAGGCGAGCGCCACGCCGCCCATCCATCCCCATCTTGGGGTCACGTATCCGCCGTAGTTGGCGATCCAGCTGCTCAGGCTCGTGGTGTTGATGTAGCCGATGTTCTCCATCAGCATGCCGCCACCGATGTAGATGCCCACGTGACCGTAGATTGCCCCCAGGCCGGAAGACGGGTAGGTGGACACCGCCACGATCATGCCGGGCTGGATGGCGCCCGTGTCGGAGCTGTAGCAGTAGTAGTTGTACAGGTCGCAGGCGTTTCCGCCCCACGATCCCACGCCCGCGCGCTCAAAGACGTCCTCGACCCACCAGGCGCAGAGGCCCGCACCGGGCGAGGGCGTGGAGTAGCAGGCATTGATGACGGCCTGCTGCGATCCCGTCGCACCCGAGACGATGGACGAGGGGTCGACGCGGGTGTAGCCGCCGCTTCCCGCGGCAGCCGCGGCAGCGGCGGCCTCGCGGGCGCGCTCGGCCTCGCGCTCGGCAGCCAGGAGCTCCTCGTCATGCTGGGCGATGAGCGCCTGGACCTTGTCGTTCAGGCCGGACAGGATGGCGGACACCTCCGCCTGCTTGGCGCGCAGCGCATCGATCTGCTGCTGCTGGATGGCGTTGAGCTCCTCGAGCTCGGCGCGACGCTCCTCCAGGTCCGCACGCTGCTGCTCGAGCGAGGCCTTCTTCTCCTCGAGCTCGGCCTTGATGGCCTTGACCTCGGCAATGAGGTTGGCGTCGCTCTCGCTGATCTTGTCGAGGTAGTAGATGTTGGACTCGAGCTCCTCGAAGGTTGCCGACGAGAGCAGGATGGACAGGAAGTCGCGTCCGCCCGACTTGTAGGCGCTCGATATGCGCCGCGCCAGGCGGTCCTGCTTCTGGGCAAGCTCTTCCTCGCGCTCGGCGATCTCCGTCTCGGTGGTCTCGATCTGCGCCTGGGTGTTGGCGATCTCCTCCTCGACGGCATAGATCTGGTCGAGCGTCTTGGCCTG
This sequence comes from uncultured Coriobacteriaceae bacterium, assembly GCA_902797175.1. GTDB lineage: Bacteria > Actinomycetota > Coriobacteriia > Coriobacteriales > Atopobiaceae > UBA1367. The sequence continues at coordinate 16,217 of CADBRX010000180.1, forward strand.
TTCGATGGACATGGCCTGGACCTCGCCCGCAAGGCCGTCGAGCTGCGCGCGCACGGCCTCGTACTCGGCCTGTGCGGCGTCGATCTCGGCCTGGGTCTGCTCGGCCTTGGCCCTGAGCTCCTCCTCGGTCTCTGCAAAGGCGAGGCTCGGCGCCGCAAAGAGCGACCCCGCGCCCAGCAAAAGCTTCAGCGCATCCCTGCGCGAAATGTTTTTGAACTCGAGATTCATGGGTTCCACGTCATCCCCTGGTTCGTTGAAGGTCCTAACGGGTGCGAGTTCCCCGCCGGGGCTCTATGCCCCGTCGTAGGTGACCATGGTACCACGTAGCACCTCCTCACGGGGCTTCTCGACCCTAACTGCACAGGCACGGGCGGGTCTGCGCATCATGCAAAAAGGCGAGCGGCAAGGGTTTCGAGCGAGGGCAGGCACAAGGCCACGATCCAGCACGCGAGCGCGATGGAGGGCGCAAAGGGAAAGGTTCTGCCCTCGCCTTTTTGCAGGTACCGGACGAGATGGTGGATGATGCCCAGCAGGCACGCGAGCAGAAGGACCGCCGCCGCCCCGAGCCACCCAAAGACCGTCCCCACGGCCAGAAGGAGGCGCACGTCTCCCCCGCCCAGCGAGTCCTTTGAGCGTTGTGTCCATTCCATGGACAGGGCGGCCACAAGAAGGGGCAGTCCCATCGCGAAGGCGCCCAGAAGCGACTCGGCAAGGAGGGAAAACGCAACCGAGGACCCGCCCGTCACGAGGCCAGCCATCACATAGAGCGCCCGCGCGGCAAGAACCGCCCACACGCACTCGCGCGGGATGAGCCATGCGTCAAGGTCGGCGAGGGTCGCGGCGATAAGCGGTGCCACGAGGGCTGCGAGCTCCCACGCCACCGCGCGGGGACCGAAGGTCACGGCAAGCGAGGTGACGGAGCACAGACCAGCGAGCCCGCAGGCGATTGTCCGTGGGCGTGTTGGAGGCGTCAGGGTGCCCGTACGTCGCGCGACCAGGCGCGCGGCAGCATATGCGGCCACACACCCAACGGCGGCACCCACCACCATGATGGTTACGAGCATCGCTTTGTCCAAGGCGCCACCTCCCCTTCCTTTCTCAGCATAGCAACTACGACATCAGGCCAAAGGGGCGACGCCGGGCAAACAGGCATATGGAGACCGCCAAACAGGGCTCTTTACCAGCGACGATTCACGTTAGTTCACCATAGCTGGCATTTGTGCAGCCTGACTCGGAAACACCTTCACGTCAGAGCTAGGAAATAACTGTGAGACGAAACGTTGAAGATGGGGTAATAGTAAGTGAAGGCAGGACAGAGTCTCCCACAAGACAAAGGAGAAAGATCATGGCAGAGCTCAACGGTTTCGAGATCAGCGACGAGATGCTCCAGAGCATCGCAGGCGGCGCACTTGACGAGACCTCCGTTCATAACCTCAAGGCCATCGTCACCGGTTGCAAGCTGCACGGCATGTCCCTCGAGGAAGTCTACAACCTCCTCGCGTACCTCAAGCACGACCCCGCCTGGGAAGAGATGAACGTCATCATCGCCGAGACCTACGCTCAGGCATAACATCCGCAACATAAACGCTAAGGCGCCTCTCACCAAGAGGGGTGCCTCTTTTTCATGGCTGACTCGGAAGGGATGCACCATGGCAGACGTCACGAACACGCTGGTAGAGGAATTGCTCCTGGCACCCTATTGGGTCATAGACGTACTCCCCTACCGTGTTCCCGCCAACTCTGGCGGGCAGTACTTTGCCGTGGAGGAATACCTGCTCGAGCAGCCCCAGATAGACGACATCCGAAAGAAGATGGCCAAGGTCATCCTCAAGCTCAACTGCTACACGGACCTGCAGGTATCGCGTGGGCCGCGCGACGACTGGGCGACCAACCCCAAACCCGACCAGCTCGCAGGGTGGATTCGCGAATGTGTGCCTTCAAACGAGATGGCCGCAGACCACATCAGCTTCGTGATCCAGAGCGAGTACGCGCTCATCACGCTCAACCGCGACGATACCTATCTCACCGTATATGGGGCATCCCCCGAGTTTCGTGAGCTGCTCGCCGCCCTCGCAACCTCCGCGGGACTCTTCATGTGGAAGGCCTCGTAAAGCAGGCCGAATGAGACAGAAGGGGCGCCCTAAGACGCCCTTTCTGTCTCATTTGGCCCACGCTCGAGAGACCCGTACTGACGATCCATTACTCCCCGAGCCGCTGCAGCCACTCGGTCATGTAGCTGCTGAAATAGATATCCAGGGAGTCATGTGAGGACGCATCCAAATCAGCCTTGTACTGCGCCTCGGCCGCCTCATACGCGGCCTTGAGCGCCAAGGCGGTGTCACAGTCCTTCGCGGTGGTGAGCCTGTCGAACGTGTCGCAGTACCACATATAGACTTTTGCCCAGTCCCTTACCTCGGGCATCCTTGAGGCTCTTCTCGTCCTTCATTGCTGTGCTCCTCCCGCTTGTGCGTGACAGTTCCTTTTGTCCTGACAAATGCTTATACGTTGGTAAACATGCTGCAAAGATAGCGGCGACCATGGAGGCTTCCTTAGCTCCTGGCTGAATGCAAGCTGGAGGCGCGATTTGTACCAGTTTTTCGTCGGTTTGGTAAGGTCATTTTACGAAAGGACATGTTCCGTGGCTTTGGACAATAACGCCAAGCGTTCTACCTGCAAGGTTTTGCAAGTGGAAAAAAGGAAAAGGGCCGATGCAAAAACGAGCCTTACCAAACCTCAAAAAAACTGGTACAAACGAGCGCTTCCACGCTTCAAATGACCGAAAGGGTGCCTCCCCAACGACGTCTGCCCCCAACAACAAGTAAAAAAACAGCGTCTCAAGCAGTTGCTTATGCAAAAAGAAGAAGCAGCCATGAAGATTGAGATCTTAGCCCCGAGCTGGTCGAGAAGGTAACGAGGCGTATTGGCATCGGGCAGGAGGACAGCAGGCCCGCCCGTTGCATGAAAGCGGACTGCTGGATGTCAGGAAAGCGTCCTAACTGTCTCTATTGGCCCACAGCAAGAGACCAGCGGCCCTACAGCACCTCGTTCATGGCGCCGGAGCGGAAGCCCGCCAGGTCGAGCGCGACGTAGGTGAATCCCAACTCGCGCAGGCGTGCATGCACCTGCGTCCGCAGGTCATCCTGGGCAAGGCGCGCTATGTCCTCAGGCGCCACCTCGATGCGCGCGACCTCCCCCACACTGCCGTGCACGCGGACCCGCAGCTGAACGAAGCCCAGGTCATGCAGGTACTCCTCCGCCTTGTCCACGCGCAGGAGCTTCTCAGCCGTGATGGGATCACCGTAGGCAAAGCGCGAGGCGAGGCACGCCGCCGAGGGCATGTCCCACGTGGGGAGGCCCAGCTCGCGCGAGAGGGCGCGCACGTCGGCCTTGGTGAGGCCGGCCTCCTTGAGCGGGCTCCTCACTTCGAGCTCCGCCAGCGCACGCAGACCGGGACGGTAGTCTCCCTGGTCATCGACGTTGGAGCCGTCGACCACAAAGCGCATCCCCTCCGAGGACGCCAGAGCCTTGATCTGGGTGAAGACTGCCTTCTTGCAGTGGTAGCAGCGGTCCTTGGGATTCTCGGTAAAGCCGGGAACGGCCAGCTCGTCAAAGGGAAGCTCAAGGTGACGGATGCCGTGCTCCTCACAGAATTGGTGCGCGCGACCACGGTCGCGGTTGGGGATGGCGCGCCCCACGGAGGTGATGGCAACCATGTTCTCCCCCAGCACGTCGTGGGCGACCAGGGCGAGCAGCGTGGAGTCCACCCCGCCCGAAAACGCCACGGCTACGGAGCCCATCGAGCGAAGGGCTTCCTCCAACGCCGCGCGCTTTGCTTGCAGGTCCTGATCGGCCATCGTAATTCCCACCCTTCTGCTGGTGAATTGAGCCATTGTATGATAGATGCGAATGCCACGCAACAGGGCGCACATACGTTGGGCGCCTATAATACTACCTAGAACCATTTGAGCAAGGAGAGTTGCATGGAAGACAGGGCTTTGCGCGCGCTGCTCGAGGACGTCGCGCGCGGCACCGTGAGCACCGAGGACGCGCGGGCGCAGATCGCCCGTGGCTCCTTCGAGGACCTGGGCTATGCCAAGCCCGACCTCGACCGTGGGCGCCGGCAGGGTGTCTCCGAGGTCATCTATGGCGCAGGCAAGACGGCCGAGCAGATCGCGGGCATCGTGGCGTCGCTGCGCCGCAACGGCGAGGAGCACGTGCTCATCACCCGGCTCGACGCGCGGAAGGCGGACGAGGTGCACGGGATGCTCGCGTCCGAGGACGCTGCGGACTTTACGTATCACGAGCTGCCGCAGGCTGGCGTCGTGGGAACGGCTCCGCAGCCTGACGGCGTGGGCTACATCGCGATAGCGGCCGCTGGTACGAGCGACCTCTACTGTGCAGAGGAGGCCGCGCTCACCGCCGAGATGCTTGGCAGCCGCGTCATCCGCCTGTACGACGTGGGCGTGGCCGGCATCCACCGGCTGCTTGCGCACGTGGACGAGGTGCGCGGGGCGAGCGCGGTCGTGGCCGTCGCCGGCATGGAGGGGGCGCTCGCGAGCGTGGTCGGCGGGCTTGTCCCCTGCCCCGTCATCGCCTGCCCCACGAGCGTGGGCTACGGCGCCTCGTTCGGGGGCATTGCCGCGCTGCTCGCGATGCTCAACTCGTGTGCCAGCGGCGTGTCGGTCGTCAACATTGACAACGGCTTTGGCGCCGGATACCAGGCCGCACTTATCGACCACGTGGGACGTTCGTAAAGACTGCCGCGAGCTTGGCTCGCGACGAGGGGAGGACATATGGGAAAGACGCTGTACCTTGACTGTTCGAGCGGCATCAGCGGCGACATGGTGGTGGCGGCGCTTCTTGATGCGGGGGCCAGCGAGGAGCACCTGCGCGAGGCGCTGGACAGCCTGGGCGTGAGTGGCTTTGAGGTCAAGGTGACGCGCAGGACCGTGTCGGCCCTGGACGTGTGCGACTTTGACGTGGTGCTCGATGCCGAAATCGACGGACACGACCACGACATGGAGTGGCTGTACGGCGACCTTGACGACGAGCACGAGCATGGCCACCACCATGAACACGATCACGACCATGATCATGAACACGAACATCACACTCATGATCATGACCACGAACATGACCATGACCACGACCACGCCCACGGCCACCACCATCACCACCACGAGCACCGCGGCCCCAAGGAAATCGCCGCCATCATCGACGCGGGCAACCTCACCCCGCGCGCCAGCGAGCTCTCGCACCGCATCTTCGACATCGTCGCCAAGGCCGAGTCCAAGGCCCATGGCGTGCCGGTGGACGAGGTCCACTTCCACGAGGTGGGCGCCGTTGACTCCATTGTCGACGTCGTTGCCGCGGCCGTCTGCCTGGACGACCTGAACGTGGACGACGTGGTCGTCTCTCCCCTGGCGGAGGGCCATGGGCGCATCCGCTCGCAGCACGGCATCCTCTCCGTCCCCGTGCCGGCCGTCTCGCACATCGTGGCAGACGAGGGTCTTGTCCTCGAGCCGCGCGACATCCACGGCGAGCTGGTGACCCCCACGGGTGCTGCCATCGCCGCCGCGTTCCGCACCACCGACGCGCTTCCCGCGCACTACCGCATCCTTGCCACCGGCATCGGCGCCGGCAAGCGCGCCTACAATCCGCCCAGCACCGTCCGCGCGCTCGTCGTGGAGGAGGCAGAGGTCGCAGCCCCCGTCACCACGCAGCCCTACGCCTTCGAGCGCCCACAGCTCTGGAAGCTCGAGACCGAGGTGGACGACTGCCCGGGAGAGGCTCTGGGCCGCACGATCGAGCGGCTGTACGATGCGGGGGCGCTCGAGGCGCACTTCATCCCTGCCTTCATGAAGAAGGGTCGCCCCGGCTACCAGATTGAGGTGCTTTGCAGCGAGGCGACCATCCCGGCCCTTGAGCAGGTCATCTTTGAGGACACGACCACCATCGGCATCCGCCGCTCCCCGCTGTGGCGCACAGCACTCCCGCGCGAGATCCTGGACGTGCAGACATACTACGGCCCCGCAAAGGTCAAGGCCGTGACGCTGCCCACGGGCGAAAGGCGCCAGTACCCTGAGTACGAGACGGTCGCCGCGCTCGCAGCCTCCGCCGGCATCTCCTACCAGGAGGCCTACCGCGCCGTCATCGCCGCCACGCAGGCATAGCGCCACGCATCCCTTCTCAGCGAGGTTTTAAGCGGCACCGGGCGCGCAACAACACAAATCCGACACCCAGAGCGCTCTGGGTGTCGGAAAAGTGAGTACCTATGCACTTATCCGACACCAAACCAGCCAAACGTGTCGGAAAAGTGAGCAGGCGGACAGGCTCAAGCCACGTCCTTAGTCGTCAGGCCCCTCGACAAACCACTCGAGCGTGCCGCGCGTGAGGTCGCCCTCCTCAAAGCGCACGCAGGCGACACTCCCCTTGGAGAAGGGCACGTCCTCCCCCGTCAGGCTCCAGAGCATGCGATGCATGAAGGGAATGTGGCCCACCGCAACGACGCAGCCGTCGCCTTCGGCAGACAGCTCGGCCAGGAATTCGTCATCATCCTGCTCGTAGAGAGAGACGTGCAGGTCAAAGTCGCGCACGTCAAAGCCGAGGGCATCAGCCGCAACCTCGGCGGTTTCCAGCGCACGCACGGCGGGACTCACCCACATCGAGAGGTCCCCCTCGTCCCTGAGCGGCGCAAACGTAGACGGGAAGGCCTTCTTGAGGGCCTTCTTCCCCTTCTTGGTAAGCCTGCGGGACTCGTCAGTCCCCTCGGGACCAAAGAACTCCGCGTCACCGTGGCGCACCAGCACCAGCCGCTCGACCATGTCAACCTCCCCAGTCAAAGGGACCCCGCAGATGCGGGGCCTAAACCGTCGAATCTGTCATGAGAGCAGCGTAGCAGAAGCGCACCTGCCGCGCGTCCCTCAGGCGAATCTACCGATACGGAAAAGGACCCTTCCGTATCGCCCTCAGCAGCGGCTGCCCAGCTGCGCCGTCAGGAAGTCGAGCACGAGACGAGCTGACTGCTCGCGCGCCTCTCCCCTGAAGCCGTGTCCCGCACCCTCGATGACCTCGAGTCGCGCAGCGGGAAAGACCTTTGCCGCGCGACGGGAGTACGCGACGGGCACGACGGCATCATCGCTTCCATGCACGATGAGCACGGGCTTGGCGAAGCTGGCCATGCCCTCGAACGGATCGCGCGCGAGGGCGGCCTTGGCGTAGGCACGGCTCAGACGCACGCCCATGACCTCGGACTCCTCGGAAATCTCGGTGCCCTCGGGATACGCGTCGCGCACGTTGTCGTAAAGCACGAAGGCCGGATAGACCAGCGCCAGCGCCTTGAAGGTGTCGGGCATCTCCTCGGCAAGCAGGGCGCTCACGTATCCCCCCTGGCTGCTGCCTACCAGAAAGAGCGAATCCTTGTTGACGAAGGGCTCGTCGAGCATGAGCCTCACGGCGGCAAGCAGGTCATCGCGCTCGGTCTCGACCGTCATGTCGAGAGTCGAGCCATCGCTTCTGCTCGTCTCTCCCCCGCCGCAGAAGTCCAGGGCATAGGTCACGAAGCCGTGACTCGCCAGCAGGTTGGCATAGGCGTCCATATGCGTGTGGTCGGCGCCCAGCCCATGCGCGAGCACCACCGTGGGAAACGTCTCGTGCGTGAAGTACGACTGCTCCGCGCCAGCAGGCAGGTTGGCCACGCCAAAGACCTTCTTGCCGTCATGCTTGCACCACATGATGTGCTTGCGATAGCTGCTCTGCTCCTGCCCCATGTTCCCGTCCTCCCATCGTGATTGTGCGCCATCCATTGTAGATGACTCAAAGGGGATACTCCCTTCCGAGTCATACTCCCTTCCGAGTCAGGAGCGAGGCACATCTCATGTTTGAAGGGGCGGCCCGCCCGGAACACCGGACAGGCCGCCCCTTTGGGTACGTCCTTCAGGCAGGGAGAAGGCCTTACAGGACGTGCACGTCCTTGGGGCCAAACTTGACGAACGCCTCGTCGCCGACCTCGTAGATCTTGTGGTTCTTGGGGTTGAAGTCGGTGATCTTGACCAGCGTATCGCCAACCATGACCTGGTAGTTCTGGTAGTTGCCCATGAAGCGCGACAGCGTGACCTTGGCGCGCAGAGCACCCTCGTCAGCAAGCGCCGCAGACTCGGGGCGCAGCACGAGCACCACATCGTCGCCAATCTCGTGCTTGGCGATGTCGGCAATCTCGACCATGTGGCCCTCGATGTCGGCCACGCCGGAGGCTCCGTCCTTCTCGACGAGCTTGCCGCGCAGGAAGTTCGACTCGCCGATGAAGTCGGCCACGAACTCGTCCTTGGGGCGGTAGTACACCTCGTGC
>CADBRX010000181.1 GCA_902797175.1 uncultured Coriobacteriaceae bacterium
CCCTGCGACGTCATCCCCATGGCCGACTACGGCATGGTCAACGGCAAGAACGTCCTGGCCTTCGCCAAGAAGCTCATCGGCTAGTACGTCTCTTTCAGGCACCAAACGCCCGCCTTTCGAGGCGGGCGGATTCTGCGGGCGTCTCGTCCGCAATTGGGAAGGAAACCATTTTTACGTAAGGAGTGCGACATGACCGAAGAGCTCGAGCTCACCCTGTTCCAGATCATCACTGCCGCTGGCGGCTCCAAGTCCAGCTACATCGCCGCCATCCAGGAGGCCAAGGCCGGCAACTTTGACGCTGCCAAGCAGCTCATCAAGGACGGCGACGACTTCCAGTCCCAGGCCCACGATCCCCACGCCAAGCTCCTCACCCAGGAGGCTCAGCTTTCCATGGAGGGCAAGAACTCTGCCGATCTCGTCTGCCTGCTCCTCATCCACGCCGAGGACCAGATGATGAGCTGCGAGGTCTTCAAGCAGATGGCCGAGGAGTTCATCGCTGTTTACGAGAAGATCGCCTAAGCGCACAGCCTCTCTTTGTCGACTCGGACGGGGAGGGGCATCTGCTCCTCCCCGTGTTTTTTGTCACGATAACGGGCCCGTGGGAAATGCTTCCCACGGGCCCGCGCCTGCGATGTATGTCTGCTCGTGCCTACAACCCCTGCTCGCAGAGCTCGCGGACCACATCGTCCTTGATGGTCACGCCAGCTGCCTCGAGCTCGGCGATCTTGTCGGCAAACTGCGGCAGGTACTGCTTGTGGGCAATGAGCAGCTCGTCAATCACGCGCTTGGCGTCGGCGCCCGAGGGCGTCTGCGGGTTGAGTGCCACAGCCTCGAGCAGCGCGCCATAGCTGCCCGTGACGGCCGCTTCCTCCACCAGGCGCTGCATGTTCCACATGAGCTGCAGGTATCCACGAGCAGCGGGCTCCATGGGCCCAAAGGCCACCGGCTTGGCGCCGTCTCCGCCCACGTAGCTCGACACCTGGACCACGGCGTCGGCAGGCAGGTCAGGAATGGCGCCGTTGTTGAGCGTGGAGCACACGATGTGCGTGTTGGTGTTGTTATAGATGGCGGCAATGGATTCGCATGCCACGTCGGAGTAGTGTGCGCCACCGCGCTTGGAAAGCAGCTCGGGCATCTCGGTGAGGTTCGGGTCCTTGTACAGCTCAAACAGCTGGTCCTCGACCTCCTTGACCTGCTGGGCACGCGTGCCCTTCTCGGGGTCGGCAAACTCCTTGAGGCCGTCTGCGAGCATGTCGGTCTGCAGGTAGTAGTAGCGGTGGTAGCCGCAGGGGATCATCTTGAGGTGCTCGAGCTGCTCGCGATAGAACGGGATGTCGTGGATGTTGGCCGGGATGCCGGCGTCCTCGTTGGGGTCGAGCATCTTGTCGATGATCTTCATCGTGACTTCCTCTCCGGTGGCGCCGTCAAAGACGCGGTGCCAGTGGAAGTGGTCGATGCCCGCAAAGCGATACACGAGGTCGTCCAGGGTCTTGCCGATGAGCTCGGGCTCGTGCAGCATGGCGCCGATGGGCACGTTGCACAGACCTATGCAGCGGTTCCAGCCGCCGTAGCGGATGACCGACTCGGTGACCATGCCTGACGGGTTGGTGAAGCTCACCAGGAAGGCATTGGGGCAGAGCTCCTTCATCTCCTCGACAATCTCGAGGATGACGGGAATGGTGCGCAGGGCCTTGAACATGCCGCCGGCGCCGTTGGTCTCCTGGCCAAGCATGCCATAGGAGAACGGGATGCGCTCGTCCTTGATGCGCGCCTCGAGCAGGCCCACGCGGAACTGCGTGGTCACGAAGTCGGCGTCCTTGAGGGCCTCGCGACGGTCAAGGGTGAGGTGCACCTTCACGTCGTGTCCCGAGGCATCCCACATCCGCTGGGCCAGCGCGCCGACGGTCTCGAGCTTCTCGCGCCCACGCTCCACGTCAACAAGCCAGATCTCCTTGATGGGAAGCCTGTCGTAGCGCTTGATGAAACCATTCATGAGCTCGGGCGTGTAGCTTGAGCCACCGCCAATGGTGCAGATCTTCAGTCCGTCTTTCATGACGCCTCCTTGTCCTTATGAAACGTCTTTTAAGTATAAGCCGTATGGGCCCCGCATATGGGACGTCGGGGCGTGCTCCTCAAGCTGCTCGGGTATACTCAGACGCAACGTTTGCGTCATCGAGAGAAGAGGTCACCATGTCCGTGCTTGGCGTCTCCGTATATCCCGATATCCGACCGCTTGACGAGATTGCCGACTATCTGCACCTCGCGGCAAAGCATGGCTTTACCCGCGTCTTTACGAGCATGTTTTCTGTCGAGGGAACACCCGAGGAGCTCCTTGCCTACTTCCGCGACCTCGACGCCGTGGCGCATGAGTGTGGCATGGAGATCTCGCTCGACATCAATCCCGAATGCATGGAGCGCTTGGGCGCCACCCCCTCTGACCTCTCCGTCTTTGAGGGCATCAAGGCGGACATCCTGCGCATGGACGGCGCCTACGAGGAGGACGACAACGTCGTCATGCTCAACAACCCCTACGGCATGAAGATCGAGTACAACGCGAGCGCCCTCACCCCCGAGACCATCGAGGCCCTCGTGGCCCGCGGGGTCGACAAGGACCGCATCCTTGCCTGCCACAACTTCTATCCGCAGCGCTACACGGGTTTTCGTTGGGACAAGTACCGCGCGGTCAACGAGCGCCTGAACAAGCTCGACATCCGCGTGGGGGCCTTTGTGGCGTCGCAGGCACCAAACACGCATGGCGTGTGGGATGCCACCTGCGGCCTGCCCACGGTCGAGCGCACGCGCGACTATCCCGCAGACCTCGCGGCGCGCGTCGTTGCCGCCGGGGGTGCGACGGACGTCTTCTTTGGCAATGCCTATGCGACCGAGGACGAGCTTGCCGCGGTTGCCGAGGCGCTGGGCCCCGTGGAGCCCCACTACACGAAGCCCGAGGTGGAGCAGATGTTTGTCAATTCGGTCTTCGTGGATGCCCAACAGGTCATGAGGCACCAGCGCAAGGTGCGCGTCGAGCCCCTCTACGACATCACGCCCGTCGAGCGCGAGATCCTCTTTGACTTCTTCCCCCACCTTGACATGGGTGACAGCTCCGAATGGATCTGGCGCACGCGCATGCCGCGCATGTTCTACCAGGGCCAGACTATCGCTCCGCGTCGCTACCCGCTCGACCACTTCCAGGTGGGCGACGTGGTCATCGTCAACGACAACTACAAGCACTACGCCGGCGAAGTGCAGGTGGTGCTCGAGCCCATCGTCAACGATGGGACGCGCAACCTCGTGGCGCGCATCGACCACGAGGAGATGACCATGTTTGACGTCATCGCCGACAACGACCTTGTGGTGTTCCTTCCCGCACGATAGGAGTCCCATGTCCATCAACGAGGAATATCGCGCTTGGCTGCTCTCTTATGAGCAAAGCGTCTGCACGCTCGAGTCCGTTGACCCTGATCACGTGAGGCTTTTGGGAAAGGGCGCCACGGGCGAAATCGCCTTCTACCGCTTTGAGGGGGAGCCCGAGATCGTGGAGATGCGCATCTGGCGCGAAGGATGCGAGGACCAAAACCTCTTCTTCCTCCACTTTGAGCTTGATGACCTTGGCCGTGCCCAGGACCTCTTTAGGGAGATGCTCGAGGCCTTTGCCCATCAGATGTCGCGCACGGTCACCAAGGTGCTTCTGTGCTGCACCTCGGGCATGACGACCACGCTCTTTGCCGCACGGATGGGTGAGGCGGCAAAGACGCTTTCGCTCGGCTTTGAGTTTGAGGCGCTTCCGCTCGAGCAGGCCATCGCTCACGGTGAGGACTACGTTGCCATCCTGCTGGCGCCACAGGTGGGATACCGCCGTGGCGAGGTTGCGGATGCCTATCCCGACAAGGTCGTGCTCGAGATCCCCGCCAAGATCTTTGGCTCCTATGACGCTGGCGCCGCCATCAGGCTCCTGCTCTCGGCGCTCGAGACCTATGCGCGCGGCGCCCGCCCCGAGGCTCCCGAGGTCATCGAGCGCGATCTTTCCAACGACAAGAAGATTCTGGTCATATCGTCGGTTCATCGCGTTAACAGCGCCCGGATTGGCTACCGCGTCTACGACCATGGCAAGAAGGTTTTGGATGGGCGTGTGTACAAATACCGCCTTGACATCCGTGACGTTGAGGACGTGGCGGCGGCCGTGCGCATGTCGGGCATCCGCATGCACGAGCTCGATGCCATCAGCGTGGCGGTTCCGGGCGTCGTCAACGACGGCGTGCTCATCATGGCGGGGGATGGCTCCACCGTGTCATATGACGTCAAGGGGCGGCTTGAGGAGCGCTACGGCGTGCCGGTCTTTGTGGAGAACAACGCCAACGCGGCTGCCGTGGGCTGCTATGTGGCAGAGGACGACTACGAAAACATCGTGCTCCACACGCAGCGTACGGGACACGCCGTCCCCGGGCAGGGCACCATCATACAGGGCCAGCTCGTGCGTGGCCGCAAGGGTGCTGCCGGCGAGATGCGCTACGCGGGGAGCCGCCTTGCCAGTTGGGAGGACGGCCCCTCAATGTGCTGGTCGCAGGAGGGCATGACGGAGCTTGTGGCGTCCTACCTGCTCTGCAACATCAGCGTCAGCGCTCCCGAGGCAATCTTTGTCGCGGTGCAGCTCGTGCCCGACATGGAGCTTCTGCGGCAGAAGCTGCTCGAGGCGCTGCCCGAGGAGTTCGTTCCCGACCTCATCCCTGTGGACAACTACCACGAGCGCATCATGATCGGGGGGCTCGCCCTTGGTCTGCGTGGGCTGAGGGCGTTGGCTGCCCAGGAGGCCTAGGCGCATGGGTGTCACGACCTATGTCACGGGGGACATTCACGGCAGCTTTGACATCGGCAAGCTGCTGCCCGACCGCTGGCCTGAAGGACAGGAGCTAAGGCGTTGCGACTACCTTCTCATCTGCGGCGACTTTGGCCTCGTGTGGAACGAGAACCCGCCCATAGAGGACCGCTACTTTCTGGGATGGCTGAACGACCAACCCTGGACCACACTCTTCATAGATGGCAACCATGAGAACCATGACCTGCTCGACAGCTTTCCCGTGAGCTCCTGGCATGGTGGCAAGGTGCATGTGCTCCCGGGCTATCCCAACCTGATTCACCTCATGCGCGGCCAGGTGTTTGACATGGGAAGCGACGGGACGTGGTTCACGATGGGAGGGGCCTGGACGCGCGATTCGGCCTTTCGGGTCGCGGGCGACGGCTGGTGGCCGCGCGAGCTGCCGAGCGACGAGGAGTACGCGGAGGCGCGTGCCAACCTCGACGCCGTGGGGTGGAGCGTCGACTACGTGATCACGCACGAGTGCCCGAGGTCGCGGCGTCCCTATGCCATGTATGACTGGTACTGCGAGGAGTTTGACCCGGCAGACGGCCTCTCCCTCTTCTTGGACGAGGTCGACGAGCGGATCGACCACACGCGGCTCAAGCGCTGGTATTCAGGCCACTATCACGCCGACATCACGCTGGGCGACGAGCAGCACGCCATGCTCTACCGCCAGATAATCCCTCTCGGCGAGCTTCCGCGATAGCCAAAGGACGCCATGTGCGTGGCTACCCTACACGTCGCCGGGCGAATGCTACAGCGTGAACTCGGCAAACTGGCTGCCCGCCTCGGGCTCCTCGGGGTCGCCGGGCAGCGGTGCGTGGCTGAGGGCATCTGACCCCAAAAGCTCGGCTACGCTCAGCTGCGGGTTCTGGCAGAGGATGTCCAGCATCTCTATGAAGTCGCGGATGACCTCGCGCGGCGTGAGGTGCGTCTCCGACCCCACGCGTCCGTACTCGAGCTGCAGGAACGTGACCAGGTCCTGCTCGCCCAGCGTGCGCGTATAGCCAAAGTAGCCCGCATGGATGTCGGCGAGCTTCTCAACCAGCACCAGCAGCTCCTCGTAGGTGAGCGGCTCCAGGCGGATGACGGGAGCCAGCATGTCCAGGAGTCCCTCCTGCGCAAAGCGGCCCTGCGTCAGGCGCGAGCGCAGCGCCTCGTAGCTGTAGAGACCGCGCCGACGGTCCTCGATGGACTGCGGCGTGCCGCTCATGATGATGCCCAGGTGGTGCGCACGGCCCTGCAGCGTGTCGTTGTACATGGTCAAGATCTTCTCGTAGTTGTACTGGCGCGAGATGGCGTTGGGGATCTTGTACAGGTTGACCAGCTCGTCCACGAGCACGACCAGGCCCTCGTATCCCGCCTGCACCAAGAACTCCGCAAAGAGCTTGAGGTAGTCATACCAGTCGTCATCGCCAATGACGATGTTGACGCCCAGCTCCTCACGCGCCTCGCTCTTGGTGCGATATTCCCCGCGGAACCACTTGGTGACGTTTGCCTTGGTCTCGTCGTCACCCTCCAGGTGCGAGCGCCAATACATGGTGAGCAGGCGCGCAAAGTCGTAGCCATGCACCAGCTCCTGCAGCTGCGAGATGGTGCCCATGATGCGCGCCTCTACCTCGCGGGCAAATGCGGGGTCGTCCTGGGGAAGTCCGGTCGCCAACGCTACGTCCTGCTGCACGCCGCTGATCCAGCGGTCAAGGATGAGCGTGAGCGCACCTCCGTCTGGGCGGGTCTTGGTGGAGAGGTTGCGGATGAGCTCGCGATACGTGGCAAGGCCCTGGCCCTTGCCGCCCTGCAGCCTGCGTTCGGGGGAGAGGTCGGCGTCGCACACCACAAAGTTGCGGCCCATGGCGTGGTTGCGGATGGTCTGCAGAAGGAAGCTCTTGCCACTGCCGTACCGTCCGACCAAGAAGCGGAAGGAAGCCCCTCCATCAGCAACAAGGTCAAGGTCGTGGAGAAGGGCGCGGATCTCGGCCTCGCGTCCCACCGTCACATAGGGGAGCCCCACGCGGGGCACGACGCCGCCCTTGAGCGAGTTGATGATGACCGCCGCGATGCGTTTGGGTACCTTGACCTGCTGTTCGTCCGTCATGCGCCCAGAATCTCCCTTACATCCTCAAGATAGTCCTCGACAAGGACCGGATCGTCTCCCTCATACTCTATGACGGCGTCGCCCACCACGTCAAAGAGCTTCTCGTTAATGCTATCAATCACCAGCGACAACATCTGCCCCTCCGGGTTCGTGGGAGTTGCTGCCCCCGTGATCAGTGCATGTAACACGACCCGCTCAGCTGTCGTCAGCGCGAAAGCGGACTCAGGGAGCGCGTCGGGAGACTCCTCTCGCTGATCCCTTTCCGAGCGCACGCTTTCTGCGCGAGGAGGGTCGAGAGGGGAGTCTCCCGACGCGCTCCCTGAGTCCTCCCTCTCTTGTTCGGTGGGCAGTGCCTCCCGCTCCTCGTCGGTGAGCAGCGCCTCCTGCGTCACGGCGGCGGCCGCGCGTATGCCGGCTAGCTGCGAAAAGTCGATGGTGATGCGGCGTCTCTCGGCCTCGGCCTGCGCGGCCAGCAGCTCGTCGATGGCCTTGTCGATGATCTTCTCGACATAGGCGGCCACGGGTCGGTCCTTGAGGGGATAGGCATAGTTCAGGCGCGCACGAAGCCGCGCGTCCACGGCGTGCATGATGGTGCCCAGCTCGGAGCTGCGGCCGCTCGCGCTGCAGAGGAGGTGCTGCCGCCACCTGCCGTTGCGGCAGGTGAAGGTCTCTGTGGGGGTCAGGTGCACCACGCAGTCCGCATGGGGTTCGCTCTCATAGAAGACGGCCGAGGAGAACATGGTGTACACGTCCGCGGTGGGGCTGCCGTAGAGCCCCTCCACAAAGTCCGTCTTGCGGCGGCGAGAGCAGTGCGTTACGAGCGCGCGGAACGTCTCGCATGCCACGGTGCGCAGCTCGTCGGGGTGGTCCTTGAAGAGGCGGGCCCCGCATGGCTGATAGCTCGAGCATTCGTTGAGCGCGGTGAGAAGCGCCTCGTCAGTGGGGGTGTTATGCGCCGGAAGGGCTCCCTGCTTTCGCTCGAGGCCGCCCTTTCTCAAGGCGTCCTCCTCCGCCTGGAGCAGCGTGAGCACCTGCTCCTGCTGGCCCCCGGAGCGCTCTGTCAGAAGCGCGGGATCAAGGTTGTGGTAGACCACGTAGTCGCGGATCCAGCGGCGCAGATATGACCCAAACGTGGATCCTGCGGCCGCGTCGGTCTTGCCAAAGGCATCCCTAAACGTCATGAGGTCGGCCAGGCCCTGCTCTCCAGGCACCGTGCCTACGCCGCAGAGCAGCTCGTATACGTGCAGGAAGGCAAACGAGAGCGGCGCCTCGGGCATCTCGCCTGCGCGCACGCGCGTCCGCCACGAAAAATAGCCGCGTAGCTGGGTGAGCGTCATCGAGCTATAGGTGGGAAAGTACTGTGAGTACGTGCCGTGAAACTCGAAGTCGTCCTCGAAGTCCTCCATGAGGCGTGCCTGCTCGTAGAAGAGGCGGTTTGCGGAGCGCGTGCCATAGGCCAGCGCGCCGCGCCAGGACGAGGCCGCCGCGTTTGGCTGCGCTCCGGCAAGCTCGCGCAGCCGGTAGTAGCGTTCGGGGATGTTTTCGTGGGCGAGCTGCTGCTCGCGGGCCACGGAGGGCATCCGGTCAAACGACATCTGCTGCTGTCGCGGCACCGGCTCTCGGGGAAAGGTGCGCTCGTCGGGCGTGTAGTCGGTCCGCGGGAGGCTGCTGAGCGGGGGACGGCCTTCACGATTTCTGTCCATCCGCTCGCGCAGCTGCTTGCCTGTCTGGATGATGGGCTGGTCAGAATAGGTCCGCGAGGTGAAGGTGGCACTTTCGCGCAGGCGTCGGTCCCCCAGGAGCTCTTGCAAGATCTTGTCGATGTCCGGCATATGCCACCTCCCCTCATCCGTGGTGACTCTCTATTGTAGCGCGAACACGTGTTTGTTGTGAGCCACACGGGGCACACACCCAAAAGTGATCCGACGGCATGTGGGGCCGCTCCCCTTTGTGCAGTTCACAGAGATGTTGTCGGCTTCTCCCGCAGGTCACGAAACGTACCTCTCAAGTCGTTATCATAAATGTGTCGCTACACATGCATACCGAAAGGTGGCCACATGGTCTTCCGCGTCTATGTAGAGAAGAAGCCCGGCTTTGACGTCGAAGCACGCCAGCTCCTTGCCGAGCTCCAAGACATTCTGGGCATCAAGGGCTTGACGGGCCTGCGCCTCATCAACCGCTATGACGTGGAGGGCATCTCGCGCGAGCTCTTTGAGCGCTGCGTCCCCACGGTCTTTTCCGAGCCGCAGTCAGACGACGCGAGCGAGACCATGCCCGATGCAGCGGGTGCCCAGGTCTTTGCCGTGGAGTTCCTGCCTGGTCAGTTTGACCAGCGCGCAGATTCCGCCAGCGAGTGCATCCAGCTCATCAGCCAGGGCGAGCGCCCGGCCGTGCTCTCCGCCAAGGTGTACTACCTTGAGGGCTCCCTCTCGGAGGGTGACGTCGCCGCCATCAAGCATTACGTCATCAACCCGGTCGAGGCCCGCGAGGCGTCGCTCGCGGAGCGTGACACCCTCAAGATGGAGTATCCCAAGCCGCCCATGGTCGAGACCCTCGACGGCTTCCTCGACCTCGATCAGGCGGGCCTTGCGGCCTTCATCGACGAGCGCGGTCTGGCGATGGACCTTGCCGACATCGCCTTCTGCCAGCAGTACTTTGCAAGCGAGGGTCGCACGCCGACCATCACCGAGATCAAGATGATCGATACCTACTGGTCGGACCACTGCCGCCACACCACGTTCGGCACGGTGCTGACCGACGTGGAGATTGACGACGAGGTCATTCAGGAGGCCTTCCAGCGCTATCTTTCCATGCGCGACGAGCTTGGTCGCTCCGAGCGCCCTGTCACGCTCATGGACATGGGCACGCTGGGCGCCAAGTGGCTGACGCATACCGGTCAGCTCAAGAACCTGGACGAGTCCGAGGAGATCAACGCCTGCACCGTCAAGGTGAAGGTGGATGTCAACGGTACGGATGAGGACTGGCTCTTCCTCTTCAAGAACGAGACCCACAACCACCCGACCGAGATCGAGCCCTTTGGCGGCGCGGCCACGTGCATCGGAGGCGCCATCCGCGACCCGCTCAGCGGCCGCAGCTATGTGTACCAGGCCATGCGCGTGACGGGTGCGTCCGACCCGCTCGTGCCTGTGGCGCAGACCATCCCCGGCAAGCTTCCGCAGCGCAAGCTCGTGACCACGGCGGCCGCGGGCTACAGCTCCTATGGCAACCAGATCGGCCTCGCGACTGGCCAGGTCAACGAGCTCTACCACCCCGGCTACATGGCCAAGCGCATGGAGATCGGCGCCGTGGTGGGCGCAACTCCCGCCAAGAACGTGCGCCGCGAGTGCCCCGCGCCCGGCGATGTGATCGTACTTCTAGGTGGCCGCACCGGCCGCGATGGCATCGGCGGCGCCACGGGAAGCTCCAAGGCCCATAAGCTCGAGAGCCTCGAGACCTGCGGTGCCGAGGTGCAGAAGGGCAACGCGCCCGTCGAGCGCAAGCTTCAGCGCCTCTTCCGCCGCGAGGACGCATGCCGCCTCATCAAGCGCTGCAACGACTTTGGCGCGGGCGGCGTGAGCGTGGCCATCGGCGAGCTCGCGGACGGACTGTTCATCGACCTCAACAAGGTTCCCAAGAAGTACGAGGGCCTCGACGGTACCGAGCTGGCCATCTCCGAGAGCCAAGAGCGCATGGCCGTTGCCTTGGCGCCAGAGGACGTGGCCGAGTTCATCGGCTATGCGCACGAGGAAAACCTCGAGGCGACCGAGGTCGCGACCGTGACGGCTGAGCCGCGCCTGCGTATGGTGTGGGAGGGCGTCACCATCGTGGACGTGAGCCGTGAGTTCCTCAACTCCAACGGCGCGCCCAAGCACCAAGCCGTGCATGTGGTCGCGCAGGGCTCCTACGACGGCGTCACGCTTCCCGAAGGCAGCTTTGCCGACCAGATGAAGGCGCTGGTCACCGACATCAACGTCGCCTCCAACAAGGGCCTTTCAGAGCGCTTTGACTCCACCATCGGTGCCGCCACCGTGCTCATGCCGTTTGGTGGCCGCACGCAGCTCACGCCGTCCATGGCGATGGCGGCAAAGATGCCCGTCCTGGGCGAGACCACCACGTGCTCCGGCATGGCGTGGGGCTTCAACCCCTACCTCATGAGCGCTGACCAGTTCCACGGCGCGTACTGCTCGGTGGTGGAGAGCGTCGCGCGCCTGGTGGCCGCGGGCTTCCGCCACGAGGACGCCTACCTCACCTTCCAGGAGTACTTCGAGCGCCTGCGCGACGTGCCCGAGCGTTGGGGCAAGCCGGTCGCGGCCGTGCTGGGCGCCCTCATGGCCCAGGCCGACCTGGGCATCGGCGCCATCGGCGGCAAGGATTCCATGTCTGGCAGCTTCGAGGACCTGGACGTTCCGCCCACGCTCGTGTCGTTCGCGACCGCCGTGGGCTCGGTGGCACGCGTGACGTCCCCCGAGTTCAAGGGTGCGGGGCATCGCGTCGTCGCCGTGGTGCCGCGCTACCAGTCTGACGGCGTCACGCCCGAGGCCGGCTCCTTCAAGGCTGCCCTCGACGTGATCGAGGGTCTCATTGGCAGTGGTGCCGCGCTGGCCGTGGCGACGCCTGGCTATGGCGGCGTGGCCGAGGCGCTCTTTAAGATGTGCGTCGGCAACCAGCTGGGCGTCGAGGTCGAGCCGAACTACACCGCAGACGCGCTCTTTGGTCTCGCATACGGCAGCTTCGTGGTGGAACTTGCCGACGATGCGGTCGTGGACACGGCCTCTGACCTCGTCACCATTGCCGCGCTGGGCGTGACGACCGATGCCTATCAGCTCGTCGCCTGCGGCGAGACGGTCGCCCTTGCGCCGCTGCAGGAGGCGTGGGAGGCCAAGCTGGAGCCGGTCTTCCCGTATCGCCATGCCGGCACCGCGGTGGACGCTCCCAGCTACCGCATCGCAGAGATGGGCAAGGCGCGTGTAGCTCCCAAGGTCGGCGTCGCGCGCCCGCGCGTCATCATTCCGGTGTTCCCCGGCAACAACTGCGAATACGACTCCGCGCGCGCCTTTGAGCGCGCCGGCGCCGACGCGCACGTGCTGGTGATCAACAACCTCACGCCCGAGGCCGTGGCACAGAGCACGGCGCAGCTCGTGGACGAGATCAACAAGTCCCAGATCGTCATGATCCCCGGCGGCTTCTCGGGCGGCGACGAGCCGGACGGTTCCGCCAAGTTCATCACGGCCTTCTTCCGCGCACCCGCGGTGACCGAGGCCGTGCGCGACCTCTTGCAGGCGCGCGATGGCCTCATGCTGGGCATCTGCAACGGCTTCCAGGCGCTGGTCAAGTTGGGCCTGGTGCCCTATGGCGACATCATTCCCATGACGGACACGTGCCCCACGCTCACCTTCAACACCATCGGTCGCCACCAGAGCCGCTTGGTGCGCACGCGCGTGGCGAGCGACCTCTCTCCCTGGCTCTCCAAGTGCGCCGTGGACGACATCCACACCATTGCGATCAGTCACGGCGAGGGCCGCTTTGTGGCGAGCGACGAGCTGGTGGCGCAACTTGTTGCCGCGGGCCAGATCGCCACGCAGTACGTGGACGAGCAGGGCGTGCCCTCGCTTGACCTCAACGTCAATCCCAATGGGTCGGTCCTTGCCATCGAAGGCATCACGAGTCCCGATGGTCGCGTGCTGGGCAAGATGGGCCACACGGAGCGCTACAGCGCGGGCACCTTCAAGAACGTGCCGGGCAACCCGTATCAGCCGCTCTTTGAGGGGGGCGTCGCCTACTTCGCATAGAAAGCAAGGCACCAAAAGGGGCGCTCCTTCTTTCCCAGACAGGAAAAGAAGGGGCGCCTATTTTTGTTCAAAAAGATCTCGCCTTTGTGCCGAAGAATAACCGCCGTGAGGGGCTTGCGTACGCAAGGAAACCGTGCGCCGCTGTTTGTGCGGTCTGGAACCAGCACAATCGTGCTGCTGGGAGCCTTTTTAGGCTCGACAGGACCGTTTGTGCGGTCTGGAGCCTGCACAAACGTCGAGGATGATGGCTCTCCAGCTGTGCGGAGGGCTATCCCAGCACTACAAGCATGCCCACGTACGCTGCCGTGACGGCAAGTGCGATCCAGTCCTTCCCCTGCATCTGGAGCGGGTGCCAGTGGCTGCGCGTCCCCCCGCCTTCGTAGCAGCGTGCGTCGAGGGCGCGCGAAAGCCCGTTGGCATGCCTCAGGCTGCTGGCAAGCAGTGCCACGATGATGGGGACGACGGCACGTGCCCTGCGCACAAGGCTGCCCTCCGCCAAGGCGCCTCCACGAGCTGTCTGGGCATCCATGATGGCGGATGCCTCGTCTGCCAGCGTGGGAATGAAGCGCAGCATGAGCGAGAAGACCATCGCAAGCTCATGGCCGGGAAGGCCAAGGCGCGAGAGCGGGGCCAGCGCCGCATCGAAGGCGTCGGTCAGCTGTGTGGGCGTGGTGGTCAGGAGGAGAAGCGCCGCGGCTATCACGGCCACCACCAGCCTGAGCGAAAAGACCACGGCGGCCCATACGCCTCCCGATGTGATGGTCACGGGCCCAAGGGCAAGAAGCACGCTTCCCGAGCGCGTGAGCAGCAGGTTGCACAGAGAAAGCACCAGGAGCATGAACACGACAGGGCGTATGGACGCGAGGACCTTGCCCACGGGAACGCGAGAGAGCGCGACGAGGCAAAGTGCCGCCGCCCAGCCAAATGCGAGCTGCACGGGGGTGTGCACAAAGAAGACTGACACCATGATGGCAAGGGCACAGGCCACCTTCGCACGGGGGTCAAGGCGGTGGAGCAAAGATCGTGCCGGCCAGTACTGTCCCATCGAGAGCCTAAATGCCATGGGGCGCCTCCTCCCGCAGGACGAGGGCCTCGACCAGCTCCTCCATGGTGAGGGGCGCCTCGGCAAGCCCCAGCGCAAGGGCCCACTGCATGGGTTCGGGCAGCCCGAGCCCCGCATCATGCAGCAGGGCCTCGTGAGAGGCAGAAAACACCTCGCGCGGCGCGCCCTGCATGAGCAGATGCGCCTGCGAAAGCACGATGACCTGCTGCGCACGCGCGGCGTCGTGCATGGAGTGCGTGACGCGGATGATGGTCACGCCGTGGTCGTGGATGTCGTCCAGGATGAGCGAGAGCTGCCTGCGCCCGCGTGGGTCGAGGCCCGCCAAGGGCTCGTCCAGAACGAGGATGTCCGGTTCCATGGCCAAGATGCCCGCAATCGCGCAAAGGCGCTGCTGCCCGCCAGAGAGCTGGAAGGGTGACGCGTCTTCCTTCCCCACAAGGCCCACAAGCCCCAGAGCGTGGGCGCAGCGCTCACGCACCTGTTCGGCAGAAAGCCCCATGTTGCGTGGGCCGTAGGCGACATCCTCAAGCACGGTCTCGGCAAAGAGCTGACGCTCGGGGTGCTGCATGACATAGCCCACGTGGCCGTGAAGCCGGCGACGGTCGCGGCGTGCGTGCGTGTCGATGCCGCTTACCACAATGCGTCCCAGGTCAGGGACCTCGAGGGCGCAGAGCAGCCGCACGAGCGTGGACTTTCCCGATCCCGTCTGGCCGACGATGGCAACGGACGTCCCTTCGTCGATGGCAAAGCTCACGTCGTCAAGCGCACGCCTACCCGTGTCGTCCTGATAGGAATACGCGACGTGGTCGCAAGAGACGGCCTGGCCCGTGGAGGGGATGTCTCGTTCCACCTCTGTCCCCATGCGTGGGGCGATGGTGCCCTGCCCCCGACCGGACAGCTCGCGCATCAGCGTGTCCTTGTCGCAGGTCCAGGCGACGTCGATTCCGCGCGAACGGAGCGTCGTGGCGAGCTGCGCCGCAAAGGGCATCTCAAGCCCCAGGGCGGACAGCTCGTCTCCGTGCGCAAAGACGTCCTGAGGACTTCCTTCGAGGACGATGCGCCCGTGGTCAAGGACGATCACGCGGTCGGCGTCGAGCGCCTCCTCCATGAAGTGCGTGATGTGCATGACGGTGGTTCCCGCTTCGTGCAGCTCGGCCATGACGCGCCGGATGCCACGGCGACCGCGCACGTCCAGGAGGGCCCCAGGCTCGTCGAGCACGAGCACCTGCGGCTCCATGGCAAGGGCGCCCGCAATGGCGACGCGCTGCTTCTGCCCTCCCGAAAGGCGCGAGGGGTCGTGCTGTGCGTACTGCTCCATGGCGACACGCCTGAGCTGCCGACTCACGCGCCGGCCGATCTCGTCGCTGGGAAGCCCCAGGTTCTCGGGCCCGAACGCAACGTCCTCCTCGACGATGGAGGTGACGATTTGGTCATCGGGATTTTGGAAGACGAGGCCTATTCCGCGCCGCGCCCTGCGGTACGCCTCGAAGTCCACGCCGTGGGGACCCAGCACGTCTTCGCCCAACAGGCTGACCGTGCCCTCGTCAGGTGCGAGCAGCCCGCAGACGACCGAGGCCAAGGTGGACTTGCCTGACCCGTTCGCCCCCAGGACGCAGATGCGTTCCCCGGGCTGCACGGCGAGCGTGACGTCGTCAAGCGCAACCACCTCGTGCGCCTCGTCGCCATAGCGCAGCGTCACGTGGCTCAACGACACGATGGGCTGTCCGTCATGCCTTCCGACCGTTGTGACTGTGGCTTCGTGCGGCATGCGCTATGCCTCGAGTGCCTTGGAGATGGGCTTGTAGACCAAGATGGTGATGACGCAGTTGAGGACGATCTTGAGCACATTGAACGGCAGCAGCGTGGGGACGATCATGGCGATGACGGCCTCGCGCGGGGCGCCCATGTAGATGGGGGTGACCACGATGTTGGCAAGAATGCAGCATACGAGGCAGATCACGCCGCCCACGACGAGGCCCGTGATGGCGCCACGCATGGTGGTGTTGCGCTGGTACACGAGAGACGCGGGCAGCACCAGCGTGAGCGTGGCCACGATGGCCATGAAGGTGCCATAGATGCCGCTTTCCGTTGCGAGATGCACCAGGTAGGGGAGGACCGACACGACGGCGCCCGTCGCGGGGCCAAAGGCAAACCCTGCCACCAGCGCCGCAATGGCGGAGGGGTCGTACTTGAGGAAGGTCACGCCCGGAAGGATGGGAAACTCGATGAAGAGCGTGCAGATGGCGGCAACGGCGCAGAAGAGCGCCGTGACGGCAATGCGCTTGGTGGACCAGCCCCCACCTGCGGTGGTGGAATGGGTGTCGTGACGTGTGGATGATGTGGCCATGAGGATGCCTCCGTTTCTTCCATCCGGACTGTAACCGTTGGTCCTGGAATCTCACCAGGTCGGCCGCCTCATTGCGGCTCGCGGACTTCGGGCCTTGCCCGTTACCGCCAGTGGGGAATTTCGCCCCGCCCTGAAACTATGTGTCCATGAGCATAGCCCTTGTGTTGGCAGGGTGCAACTGTCTGTCTTGGAAGGCCGCCCGCCCACTGGGCCTTTTTGTGGGTCCGAAAGGGCCCATCCAGCGGAGAACGGTCGCTCGCCAGAGGCTACGCTACACTTATGCCGATGCCCATCCAGACACGACGAGGCTCGATGACCAGCAGAAAGCGCTCTGCGCGACAAAAACAGGTTGAGGCGTTCAGGGCGCAGCTCTCAAGCGGCCTTGACGAAGTCTATGCGCGTGCCCAGGCAGAGCATGCGGCGGCAGACAGCCGTCGAGAAGAGGCCTATCGCGCGAAGTCCTGCGAGTCAAAGAACCGCTATGCCACGCGCTGGGATGCCCAAGAGGCGATCGCATCGTGTGCTGCCCATGGAAGGACGGGGCTTACGTGCTATCGCTGCGACTTCTGCGGTGGCTGGCACCTGACGTCCCACCCGCGGTAGCGATACGCTACACTGCTTGAACGCATGAACGCGACATGACCCAAGGAGATGACATGTCCGATACCGGCTACGACAGTACGAGCCTGGCCCAACGTCTGATTCAGATCGTGGGTGAGGACAACGTTCTTGTCGACGAACCCATGAGCGAGCATACGACCTTTGAGATTGGTGGTCCGGCCGACCTGTTTGTGACGCCAGACGATGCGGACGAGGTGTCTGAGGTGCTGGATGCCTGTCGCGCCGCCAATGCCCCCTTCTTTGTCCTGGGCTGCGGCTCTGACCTCCTTGTTTCCGACGAGGGGTACCGTGGCGTGATCGTGTCGCTGACCGAGGGGCTCATCGGCGTTTCGGTGGACGGGCGCGAGATGAGCTGCCAGGCGGGAGTCGGCCTCAAGGAGGCCTCCGAGATGGCCTGCGAGCTGGGCCTTTCGGGACTGGAGTTTGCCTGCGGCATCCCCGGCTCCATTGGCGGCGCCTGCTTTATGAATGCGGGCGCCTACGAGGGATGCATCGCCGACGTGCTCAAGAGCGTGCGCGTGCTCAAGGCGGACGGCTCGGTAGACACGCTGGGAGTGGACGAGCTCAACCTCGGCTATCGCAAGAGCCGCATTGCCGATGAGGGCATGGTCGTGCTTTCTGCCACGTTTTTGCTCAAGCGCGGCGACTCGGAGGAGATCCGCGCGCACATGGATGACCTCACGCGACGTCGTGAGGAAAAGCAGCCTCTTGAGCTGCCCAGCGCTGGATCCACCTTCAAGCGCCCCGAGGGGTACTTTGCGGGAAAGCTCATCTCCGACGCCGGACTCAAGGGCTGGCAGTCTGGTGGGGCGGCCGTCAGCAAGAAGCACGCAGGCTTCGTGGTCAACGTGGGCGGAGCCACGGCGGCAGACGTCCATGCGGTCATCGAGCACGTGCAGGACGAGGTCGAGAGCCAGTTTGGCGTGCGTCTGGAGCCCGAGGTCCGCTTTTTGGGATAACAGTGAGCAAATGAAGAGGAGCCCACGGGCGGGCATGGTTCCACGCGAGTTCCGCAGCGTAGCGAGGACTGTTTGAGCGTGAAATCATGCCCGCCCCTGGGCGTCCAACTCAAATGAATCTCACAGCGCAATCAAACGAGCAACTTAAGCCCTCTCGTCAGTTCTTCAGGCTGTTGAGCGGCGCGGGGAAGCGTCCCCCGCGGTGCGCCAGCACGCTGCCCGCAAATTGGTTGATGGGCATGACGGGCGCGGTTCCCAGCAGTCCGCCAAACTCCAGCGTGTCTCCCACGCCATGGCCAATGGCCGGGATCACGCGCACGGCCGTCGTCTTGGTGTTGATGACGCCGATGGCCATCTCGTCGGCAATGAGGCCGGCAATGGTCTCTGCCGAGGTGTCCCCCGGTACGGCGATCATGTCAAGGCCGACGGAGCAGACGCAGGTCATGGCCTCAAGCTTCTCGAGCGTGAGTGCTCCCTCGCCCACGGCGCGGATCATGCCGGCGTCCTCCGACACGGGGATGAAGGCGCCCGAGAGGCCGCCGACGCTCGAGCTCGCCATGACGCCGCCCTTCTTGACGGCATCGTTCAGGAGCGCCAACGCGCAGGTGGTACCAGGCCCTCCCGTGCGACCCACGCCGATGATCTCGAGGATTTCGGCAACGGAATCTCCCGCGGCGGGGGTCGGTGCCAGCGAGAGGTCCACGATGCCCTTCTCCACGCCCAGGCGCCTCGATGCCTCGCGGCTCATGAGCTCGCCTGCGCGTGTGATCTTGAAGGCGGTCTCCTTGATCTTCTCGGCCACGTCCATGAGGTTGGCGTCGGCAGGCAGTTGGCGCAGTGCCGCGGCCATGACGCCGGGACCCGAGACGCCCACGTTGATGACGGCGTCCGCCTCGCCCGTCCCGTGGATGGCGCCCGCCATGAAGGGAGAGTCCTCCACCATGTTGGCAAAGACCACGAGCTTTGCCGCGCCACAGCAGTCGCGTGCGGTGGTCGCCTCGGCGGTCTGCACGATGGTCTGAGCCATGAGCAGGACGGCGTCCATGTTGATGCCGGCGCGCGTGGAGGCCACGTTCACGCTGCTGCAGACACGCTCGGTGGTAGCAAGCGCGGCGGGAATGGACGAGATGAGACGCCGGTCAGCGTCCCCCATGCCCTTCTGGACGAGTGCCGAGAAGCCACCCAAAAAGTCGATCCCCAGCGTCTCGGCTGCGCGGTCGAGCGTCACGGCAAGCGGGGAGAGGTCCTTGTCCGGGCATGCCGCGGCAATCTGGGCGATAGGCGTCACCGACACGCGCTTGTTGGCAATGGGGATGCCGTATTCGCGCTCCAGGGCATCGGCCGTCTCCACAAGATGCTCCGCTGTGTGCGTGATGCGGTCATAGATCTTGGTGGACATGCGACCCATGTCCTCGTCGGCACAGCCCATGAGCGAGATGCCCATGGTGATGGTGCGAAGGTCAAGGTTTTGCTGGGAGACCATGGCCATGGTCTCGGCGACTTCTTGCGGGGTGATGTCCATGAGGGCTCCTATCTGCGACGCAACACTCTCATTATAGGGGAGCGCCGCATTGCAGACGGGGCTGCCCAGAAGAGCCAGCGAGCCTACGAGCTAGGCAACAGAAAAAGCGAATATCGTGGTCTGCTCGTAGGGGCGGTCGGGCCCGAAAATGGGGCTTGGCCAGTCGCTATGGTGAATCGCGTCGGGCCAGTACTGGGTCTCGAGTGCGATGCCCGAAAACCACCCATAGCTCGCCCCGTCCTTGCCCTGCATGTCGTCAAGCCATCCGGCCATGTAGACCTGCAGTCCCGGGGCGTCGGTGGTGACGTCCAGCACGATGCCTGACTCCTCGCTTGTCAGTCGTGCCACGTGAGCGGGCGTGCCCTCGCTCGCGAGGCAGAAGTTGTGGTCAAAGCCGCGCGGGAGGGCACCCAGCACGTCGCGAAGGACGACCGGCTCACGCAGGTCAAAGACCGTGCCGTCAACCGGCGCCACATGGCCCAGCGGGATGTTCTCGTCGTCTGTGGGCAGGTAGCCGTCGGCCGCGACAGAGAGCGTGTGGTTGAGCACGTCTCCGGAGGCATGGCCGTTGAGGTTCCAGTAGGTGTGGTTGGTCATGCTGACGATGGTCCGCACGGAAGGCAGCCCCTCATAGTGGATCGTCAGCCGGTCGTCGTCCGACAGCGCATACGTGGCGCGGGCCGTTACCGCGCCGGGAAAGCCTTGGTCGCCATCGGGGCTCTCAAGCTCAAAGGTCACGTGGTCATCTGCGGCATCCGTGACGCTCCACATGCGCTGGAACCAGAGGTCAGGTCCGCTGTGCAGGCTGTTTCTGCCTTCGTTGGTGGTCAGCTGGTAGTCAACGCCATCAAGCTCAAACGAGCCGCCGGCAATGCGGTTGGCGTGCCTGCCCACCGTAGCGCCAAAGCCCATGGGGTTGTGCTCGTAACCGTGCGGCCCCTTGTGGGCAAGCACCACGTCGAGCGGGCTTCCGTCCCTGTCCGTCACCCGGACCGATACCAGGCAGGCGCCTAGGTCGGTCACGGCGACCGTTGTGCCCGTGCTGTTGGCAAGCACATACAGATGGGCTTCATGTCCGTCGGCGGTCAGGCCGTAGGGGAGCGAGCAAAGAGACATGACAACTCCTTCTAAAAGTTAGCCATAGTTGAAGTTAGACAGCGTATACTTCTCACAGGGACAAAGGATATCCGCGCAGTCTCAGTATCTGTCTGCGCGGCGCCTCTGCCAAGCATGCTATCGACAAGGGGAAAGAGAGGCTTTTCCATGATCAAGAACCACATCGTCATTGCCGCAGGATCCTTCCTTCTGGGGACGGTTGCCCCTGCCATCCTTAAGAGCGAGCCCGTCCACAAGGCATGCGTGAAGGGCGTTGCCGCCGGCATGCGCGCCAAGGCCCGCTACGAGCAGGTCGTTGAGGAGGCGCGTGCCGAGGCGGGCGACATCGTTGCCGAGGCCACGTACGTCAACATGGCCGACGCCAAGTAGCCACGTGCCCCGCCATCCATGAGATTCACGATCGAGCATGAGGTGCCTGGGCGCATGCGCGTGCGCCTTGACGGTGCGGTTCCGGATGCAGACGTCGACGCCCTTTCGCAGGTGGTCAGGGGCTGTCCCACCGTGAGGGACGTGACGGTCTTTCCGCGCATTGGGTCGCTGGCGGTCCGCTATGACAGCGAGTCGCGGTCCACGGTTCTGGCATACCTCTGCCGCATTGACGGCGAAAGCGTGAGCGCTGCCCGCGCGGAATGCACGGTCGCGCTGGCTCCGCGCACGCATTCGCTTCTGCTTGACATAGCGGACCTCGTGGGTGGCTACTATCTGCGCAAATGGTTTCTGCCCTATCCGCTGCGCGTCATCTGGACGCTCTGGCGCTACCGCCATTACCTCTGGGAGGCGCTTCGCTCCCTGGCCCGCTCGCGTCTCGACGTTCCGGTGCTCGACGCCTCGGCGATCGGGGTCTCGCTCGTGCAGCGCGACCCCCTCACGGCGTCCGAGACGATGTTCTTGCTCGACTTTGAGGAGACGCTCGAGGACTACACGCGTGCGCGCTCACAGAACGAGCTGATCTACTCGCTGCTGGCCGTCCCCGAAACCGCCCAGCGCATACGAGGCTCCGAAGAGGAAACCGTGCCTGCCACAGAGCTCACGCAGGGCGACTTCATCGCATTGCGCACGGGGACGCCCGTGCCCATCGACGGGACGGTCGAGCGGGGCACGGCCATGGTTAACCAGGCGGCCCTCACGGGTGAGCCGCTTGCGGTCGAGCGCACCGTTGGCGATGACGTCTTTGCAGGTACCGCCATCGAGGAGGGCGAGATCTTCGTCCGGGTGCGCGCCACTACGGGGCAGACCAAGCTTCGCTCGATCGTGACGCTGGTCGAGCGGTCGGCATCGCTGCGCTCCGTGACGCAGGAGCGCCGTGACCGCCTGGCTGACGCGATCGTCCCCTGGAACTTCCTGCTGGCGGGAATCGTCGGACTCGTCACGCGCGACATCACCAAGGTGGCGGCAGCCCTCATGGTGGACTATTCCTGCGCGCTCAAGCTGACGGGGTCGGTGTCTGTCCTTGCCGCCATGAGCGAAAGCGCGCGCCTGGGCTTTACGGTTAAGGGCTCCAAACACTTCGAACGCGTCGCCCAGGCCGACACGATCGTCTTCGACAAGACGGGGACCCTGACGGAGGCGTGTCCGCGGGTGGCCAAGGTCATAGGCTCTGAGGGCTGGAGCCGCACGCGCGTCCTGCGCCTGGCGGCCTGCCTGGAGGAGCACTATCCGCATCCCGTGGCCCGTGCCGTGGTGAATGCCGCCGCGGAGAAGAACCTCAAGCATCGTGAGCGCCACGCAGAAGTCGAATACATCGTGGCCCATGGGCTCGTGTCTTCCATCGACGGCGTGCGCGTGATCATTGGGTCGCGCCACTTTGTGAAGGAAGACGAGCAGGTGCAGTTTCCTCCCGAGATGAAGGAGCGCATCAAGCACGAGCTGGCGGGGCTGTCGGTGCTCTACCTCGCCTACGACGGCGTGCTGGTGGGGGCCATCGGCATAGAGGACCCCCTCAAGAGCGATGCTGCCGAGGCGGTGGCGCAGCTACGCGAGCTGGGATACGAGCACGTCGTCATGCTGACGGGCGACAACTGGGCCTCGGCACAGCGCACTGCCGAGGCGGCGGGCATCCTGGAGTACCAGGCAAACATGCTCCCGGAAGACAAGCACGCCTATGTCGAGCGGCTGAGGGATGAGGGGCGCCATGTCGTCATGGTTGGTGACGGCGTGAACGACTCGCCCGCGCTCTCTGCGGCAGACGTGGGGATCGCCATGGCGACCGGAACCGCCGTTGCCCGCGAGGTTGCGGACATCACGCTGACCGATTCTGACCTCCAGGCGCTCGTGACGCTCAGGCGCATCGGTCAGGGGCTCTCACGTCGCTTTGATCGGTCGTTCCACACCATCATGGGGTTCAACTC
The DNA here is from genome assembly GCA_902797175.1 of uncultured Coriobacteriaceae bacterium. Lineage (GTDB taxonomy): Bacteria > Actinomycetota > Coriobacteriia > Coriobacteriales > Atopobiaceae > UBA1367. Next base: position 22,716 of record CADBRX010000181.1, read on the forward strand.
CGCGCTGCTTGCGCTGGGAATTGCGGGCGTGATCACGCCCCAGACGTCAGCACTCCTTCACAACGGGTCGACGGCGGCGCTGGGCGTGTCTGCCATGCGCAGCTACGTATAGGAATCCGCCCACATGACGGTTCCGTGGTGGTTCTGAGCGAGGCAGCTCCTTTTCTCATGTTGTGCAATACTACACACTCTGTGAATAACTGCACACAGTGAGAAAGGCTTCTATGCCAACTAACGTACAGGAACAGCTGGTGGCCTGCACCGATCGCCGGTCGCGTCGCACACGCATCGCGCTGCGCGATGCCCTCGCGGCCGAGATCAAGGCGACGGGCGACCTCTCGCAGGTGACGGTCACGGCGGTCACCGACCGGGCCGACGTCACGCGTCGCACCTTCTATTCCCACTATCGCGACATTCCCGCCCTGGTCCGCGGCATTGAGGACGAGGCGATCGCCGAGATCCGGCCCTACGTCTCGCGCATTGCGCAGACGACCCTCGACGAGCTCGAGGATGCCCTCAAGTCCTTCAATCCGTGTCCTGGGTCAATCGAGCTGCTCGAATACTTCAAGGAGAACGGCGCACACCTTTCCGCACTGCTTGGGGATGGCGGCGACCCGGCCTTCTCCAAGCGCCTGAGCGACATGGTTCGCGAACAGGTGCATGACCGCGTGGTCGAGGGCCTGGTCGTTCCCCATGCCGAGACCATCGTCGAGTACTACCTCACCTTTGCCATTTCGGCTGCCGTCGGGGTGCTTGTGCGGTGGCTCACGACGGGCATGCAGGAACCCGTGGGCATCATGGCACGCATGGTGACTGCGCTCATGTTCGTCCGCCCCGGAGACCTTTACGGCAGACCCATCGGCTTTGACATCCCGTCCCTCGCTCGGACGTCTGCCTCCCAACGAAAGGAGCCCTTCAATGGTTCGGACAACTGACTCGCAGGTTGCGCAGAGCCAAGTGACGCCCAGCATGCTTCTGCGGCAGGATGGCGCTGAGCTGAGTCCTGCCAGGCCTGCTGACTTTCGCCATGCCGACCTGCGTCTGGGAATCGACGTGGGTTCAACTACGGTCAAGCTTGCCGTCATCGACAGCCACGACCACCTGGTCTACGCCAACTACCTGCGTCACCATACCGACATCCGCGCGACGGCGCGCGACCTCTTCGAGCGGGCCCAGCGCGTGCTCGGCGATGCGCGCATGCGCGTGTCCATCACGGGCTCGGGCGGCATGCTGCTCGCAAAGTGGCTTGACCTCGAGTTCGTTCAGGAGGTCATCGCCTCAAAGCGCGCCGTCGAGGTGCTCATCCCCCAGACCGATGTCGCCATCGAGCTGGGCGGCGAGGATGCGAAGATCATCTACTTTGACAACGGCATCGAGCAGCGCATGAACGGCACGTGCGCGGGCGGGACGGGCGCCTTCATCGACCAGATGGCCTCCCTGCTCGAGACGGACGCCGCGGGCCTGAACGAGCTGGCCAAGGGTGCCACGCACATCTATCCCATCGCCAGCCGCTGTGGCGTCTTCGCCAAGTCCGACGTGCAGCCCCTGCTCAATGAGGGTGCTGCCCCGGCAGACATTGCCTGCTCCATCCTGCAGGCGGTGGCCAACCAGACCGTCTCGGGCCTCGCGTGCGGACATCCCATCCGCGGCTATGTCGCCTTCCTGGGTGGTCCGCTCCAGTACCTCTCCGAGCTGCGCACGCGCTTTTACGAGACGCTCGGCCTTGACGAGGAACACCGCATCATTCCCCAAAACGCCCACCTCTTTGTGGCGACGGGTGCCGCCCTTGCGGGCGAGACGGACAAGCGCGTGACGTTTGCCCAGGTCATAGAGGCGCTCGCTGACCTCAAGGACACGCAGGGCTCGGAGGTCGCACGACTCGACCCGCTCTTTGCCTCCGACGAGGAGTACTATGCCTTCAAGCGCCGTCATGACCGTGAGGTCGTGCCGCGTGGCAACCTCTCCGACTATCGAGGCCGCGTGTTCGTTGGCCTCGACGCCGGCTCCACCACCATGAAGGCGGCGGTCGTCGGCGAGCAGGGGCAGCTCCTCTATACCTGGTATGGCAACAACAACGGTGACGTCCTGGGCACGGCCCGCAAGATCATGGACGACCTCTACGACAGCCTGCCCGAAGGCGTGACCATCGGTCACGTGACCACCACGGGCTATGGCGAGGCCATTCTCATCGAGGCGCTCCAGGCTGACTCCGGGGAGATCGAGACCGTGGCGCACCTGCGTGGCGCCCAGGCCTTCGTTCCCGATGTCCAGTTCATCCTCGACATCGGCGGACAGGACATGAAGTGCCTGCAGGTTGCCGACGGCATCATCGAGCACATCTCCCTCAACGAGGCGTGCTCCTCTGGATGCGGCTCGTTCATCGCGAGCTTTGCCGACTCCATGGGCATGAGCGTGCAGGACTTTGCCGCGACGGCCATTCATGGCGAGCATCCCGTCGACCTGGGCAGCCGCTGCACCGTGTTCATGAACAGCCGCGTCAAGCAGGCGCAGAAGGAGGGGGCGACCATCGGAGACGTGGCCGCGGGCCTGTCCTACTCCGTCATCAAGAACGCCCTCTTCAAGGTCATCAAGCTGCGCGACTACGAGCAGATCGGCACGTACGTGGTGGTCCAGGGTGGCACCTTCATGTCCGACGCCACGCTGCGTGCCTTCGAGCTGCTGACGGGTCGCGAGGTCATCCGTCCCGACATCGCGGGCAGCATGGGCGCGTATGGCGCTGCGCTCCTTGCGCGCGAGCGTGCGGGCGCTGATGGCGTCTCCACGCTGCTTTCGCGCGAGGAGATCGACCACCTCCAGGTCAGGCAGACCAAGGTGCACTGTGGCCGTTGCTCCAACAACTGCCTGCTCACGGTCAACGACTTTGGTGGCGGTCGGCGCTTTGTCACGGGCAACCGCTGCGAGAAGGGCGCGGGCACCAAACGCAACAAGGTCGAGGCGCCCAACCTCTTCAAATTCAAGAACGAGCTGCTCTTTGACCGTCCCTGCCTTGATCCGAGCGAGGCGCCCCGTGGCACGGTGGGCATCCCCCGCGCGCTCAACATGTACGAGAATTACCCCTTCTGGCATGCCTTCTTCACGCATCTGGGCTTCTCGGTGGTGCTCTCCGACCAGACGACCAAGAAGACCTACGAGGCGGGCATCGAGTCCATGCCGTCTGAATCGGTCTGCTACCCGGCCAAGCTCAGCCACGGGCACGTGATGAACCTCCTTGCCAAGGACCCCGACTTCATCTGGATGCCCTGCGTGCGCTGGGAACGTACCGAAGACGAGACGACGACCAACCACTACAACTGCCCCATCGTCATGAGCTATCCGCAGGCGCTGGAGCTCAACGTCGACGAGCTTGCCGCACCCAACGTCGAATACCTGTGCCCGTTCCTTCCCTACGACAAGAAGGGCGAGCTCAAGCGGCGCCTCTATGAGGTGGTCTCCGAGCAGCGTGAGGCTGATGCCGCTGCGGGCAAGGGTCGCTTCCGCGGCGCGCACATCACGCGCGCCGAGATCGACGAGGCGGTCAACGTGGCCTGGGAGGCAGACCTCGCCTTCAAGGACGCCATCCGCAAGAAGGGTGAGGAGACGCTCGCCTGGATGGAGGAGCATGACGTCCATGGCATCGTGTTGGCGGGCCGCCCCTATCACAACGATCCCGAGATCAACCACGCTATCCCCGAGCTCGTGAACGGCTTTGGCTTTGCGGTGCTCACCGAGGACTCCGTGGCGCACCTGATGGAGGTCGAGCGCCCCATCCGCGTGGTCGACCAGTGGATGTATCACAGCCGTCTGTATCGCGCCGCCCGCCTGGTGGCCAGTCGCAACGACCTTGACCTCATCCAGCTCAACAGCTTTGGCTGCGGTCTCGACGCCCTGACGACCGACCAGGTCCAGGAGATCCTCGAGGCGAGCGGAAAGATCTACACCCTGCTCAAGATCGACGAGGTGTCCAACCTGGGTGCTGCGCGCATCCGCGTGCGCTCGCTCATGGCCGCCCTCAAGGAGCAGCGGGCTGACCTTGAGCGCAAGGTTGCTGCTGACTCCTCGGTTTCCGGAACGGTGCGCGTCCCCATCCAGCGCCGTGCCGCATCGACCGCCTTCCCCAAGGTGCGCTACACCAAGCAGATGCAGGAGCAGGGCTACACCATCCTCGCGCCCCAAATGTCGCCCATCCACTTTGACTTGGCCCAGGCACTTCTGAGGTCGCAGGGCTACAACGTCGTGCTGCTTCCGTCCGTCGACCACGGTGCGGTTGAGGCGGGCCTCAAGTACGTCAACAACGACATCTGCTACCCGTCCATCCTGGTCACGGGGCAGATCATGAACGCCATCGAGAGCGGCAAGTACGACCTTTCGCGCACGGCGGTGCTCATCTCACAGACCGGCGGCGGCTGCCGTGCCACCAACTACATCGCCCTCATCCGCAAGGCGCTCAAGGAGGCGGGGCACCCCGAGGTGCCCGTCATCTCGCTTTCCGTTGCGAGCAATCTCGACGAGAGCAATCCCGGCTTCTCCATCAAGGACCCCGCGTTTCTCATGCATGCGCTGTACTGCGTCCTCTTTGGTGACCTCATCATGCAGTGCCTGTATCGCGTGCGTCCGTACGAGGCCGAGAAGGGCTCTGCCGACCGCCTCTACGACGCCCTCATGTCGCGTGCCTGCACGCAGATTCCGCATGCAAGCAGGCGCACCTTCTATCGCCTCTGCAAGGACACCGTCGAGGCCTTTGATGCCCTGCCGGTGACAAACGACCGCTCCAAGCCGCGCGTCGGCGTGGTGGGGGAGATTCTGGTCAAGTATCACCCCACGGCAAACAACCAGGTCGTTCGTGTCATCGAGTCCGAAGGCTGCGAGGCAAACGTCCCTGGCCTCATGGACTTCTTCCTCTTTGGCCTGACCAACAACAGCAGCCTCAAGGACGAGCTGGGAGCTCCCAAGCGCAAGCTCATGACGCATGCCGCGGCCATCTCGATGATTCATGCCCTGCGCGAGCCCATCAACAAGATGCTGCGCGACTCTGAGCGCTTTGAGCCCTACGGCAACATCTACGACCTGCAGAAGAAGTCCTCCGAGGTGCTTTCTTCGTGCAACACCATGGGCGAGGGGTGGTTGCTGACGGCCGAGATGCTGGAGCTGGTGGAGTCCGGCACGCCCAACATCGTGTGCGCTTCGCCCTTTGCGTGCCTGCCCAACCATGTCGTGGGCAAGTCCGTCATCAAGCGCATCCGCCAGCTGCATCCCGAGAGCAACATCGTCGCGGTCGACTATGACCCCGGCGCGTCGGAGGTCAACCAGCTCAACCGCATCAAGCTGATGATCTCGGTGGCCAAGGAGAACTGGCGTCAGGGCAAGGGCTTTGTGTTCGGGCCCGATGACGATCCGTTCGAGCGCCTGAAGGAGCAGCTCGCCGCCGCTCGATGACTCACAAGGGTCCCACCCCTTTGAGTCAATTTGAACTCAAAGGGGTGGGACCCTTGTGAGTCAGAGCGCACGCGTAGACTCGAGAAGCTCGTCTGCGACCTTGACGATGAGGTCAGCCTCCTCAAGAAGCTCGAGGTCAAAGGCCTCTTCGACCATGTGTCGTCCCCAAAGAGCACCGAGGATGTTTCCGGCTATGGAGGCGGTCGAGTCCGAGTCGCCCTGGTGATTTGCGGCACAGCGGAGCGCCGCGGCTACGTCGTCTGTGTGCGCAAGGGCAGCATAGAGCGCGATGAGAAGCGCCTCGTCGCCCACCCAACCCTCACCAAGCTCGTGGATGCAGGAGAGGTCATCTGTCTTCTCGTGGGAAAGGCCGAGTTCGATGGCGCGCAGCATGCGGTCACGGAGCTCCCCTGCCTCTTCCCACTCGCCAAACGCATGGGCAATGACCCCTGCCACACCCCGTGCCGTCATCGCAAGCGTTTCCTGGGCATCGTGGGCCGTCGTCCCGCTCGTGTTGCAGAGCAACGCGACAAGACCTGCAAGGGCGGCCGCCGGCAGCCAGCCCATGGGATGTCCGTGCGTGAGCGCGGCAGCGCGTGCCCCCATCGCAAAGGGGTCGAGGTCATCGCAAAGGCTTGCGGAAAGGCCGATGGGCGCGACGCGCATGACGCCGCCACAGCCTTTCGAATGATTGACGGGTCGCTCGAGCGTGCCGCCGTCCTGGCTTGACCGGATGGCCGAGAGACAGGTGCGGCCTGGTGCGCGCAGCTCGTGCAGCGCTCGCTGGCTAGAGAGGCGCATATTTGGGTGCTCGGGGTCGTCCATGCGGGAGGTGTCGCCTTGCGTGCCAAGCCATTCCCGGTACGCAAGCCAGATGTCCGACGGCGCGGGAATGCGGCCCCTTTCCATGCCATGCATGAGTCCCTCGGCGGTAAAGAGCGTCATCTGCGTGTCGTCAGAAAAGTGCGCCACGTCCGCGTGCGTCACCTCAGCCGCCTGCGCAAGCGTCCGGATGCCCTGCTGCCCAAACTGCGAGAAGATCTGTCCTTCGTCCCAGAACTCTATGGCGTATCCCAGCGCGTCGCCCGCCGCCCCGGCGAGCAGGCATCCTTCAAAGCGGTCTCTCAAAGTCGCGCAATCCATGTCATGCCCCTCTCTGTCTGCCTTCATTGTACGTTTGCGTGGCGTGACGGGGTCAACTGGCAGGGGACATGACGCCTTAGGGGAGGTCGTTCCTTGCCAGCGTCAAGGCATCAACTACACTTTGATGTGTATGGACTGCGGGACCGCGCGTCCGCGACAAGCGAAGGAGAACACCATGGCCAACAAGCTCACCATCATGCAGGCCGTCGAGGGCATGCTCAAACTGACCGAGCAGGGCAAGCCGTCTACCCTGATAGGCATTGGCCCTATGAGCCCCAACCTGCTGCAAGCCACCTTCGAGCTGGCGCGCGACCTCGACTTTCCGCCCATGTTCATTGCCAGCCGCAACCAGGTCGACTCGGACGAGTTTGGTGCTGGCTACGTCAACGGGTGGGACCAGTTCCGCTTTGCGGCGGACATCAAGGCCGCGGCTGACGTCGTGGGATATACCGGTGACTATTACCTTTGCCGCGACCACGGTGGTCCCTGGCAGCGGGACGAGGAGCGCAATGCTCACCTGCCCGAGGCCGAGGCCATGGATATTGCGCGCCGCAGCTATCAGGCAGACCTCGAGGCGGGCTTTGACCTGCTCATGATTGACCCCACCAAGGATCCGTTCGAGATTGGCAAGGTCATCCCGCTCGACACCGTGCTGACGCGAACGGTCGACCTCATCCAGTGGTGCGAGGACAAGCGCAAGGAGCTCGGCCTTGCGCCCATCGGCTACGAGGTGGGAACCGAGGAGACCAATGGCGGCCTTACCACCACCGACAAGTACCAGGAGTTCATCGAGCGCCTGAAGGTCGAGCTGGGTAAGCGCGACCTGCCCATGCCCACCTTCATCGTGGGTCAGACCGGCACCCTCGTGCGCATGACCGACCAGGTGGGTACCTACGACTTTGAGAATGCCGTCGAACTGGCGCAGATGGCGGCGAGCTACGGCGTGGGTCTCAAGGAGCACAACTGCGACTATCTGGACGACGAGACCATGCTCATCCACCAGGCGGCGGGCGTGACGGCGAGCAACGTGGCGCCTCAGTTTGGCACCGAGGAGACCCGCGCGTACCTGCGCCTGGCGCACCTCGAGCAGACGCTGGTCGAGAAGGGTCTCATCAAGGCCGATGATGCCTCTGACCTGCGCAACGTTTTGCTTGACCATGCCATCCGCACCGAGCGCTGGCGCAAGTGGATGGTGGGGGACGACACCAAGCTGACGGTGGAGCAGATCTTTGCCGACGAGCAGAAGGCGCTGGTCATTCTGGACATTGCCGGCCACTACACCTTCAACGAGCCCGAGGTGCGCGCCGAGGTTGCCAAGAACGCGGCGAACCTGGCTACGTGCCACATCGACGCGCAGCGCTATGCCGTCAACTGCGTCAAGCGCTCCATCCAGCAGTTTGTGGAGGGCTACAACATGGTAGGCGTCACGTCGCGCATCAAGGAGGCGCTGGGAGCGTAAGGCTTGTTGTCTGAGACGCCGAATGGAGGGACATCGTGAGATACGCGCTGGTAAACGGTCATGTGCTGGACGGGACGCTCAATGCCGACGGCCGCATGGAGGCCCATGAGGGCTGGGTGGTTCTCGTTGACGAGGACCATATCGCGGCGGTGGGGGATCTGCCCACCTCTGCGCTCATGGGGTACGAGGTGGTCGACCTGGGCGGTGCGTGGGTCGTGCCGGGCCTCATAAACCTCCATGCCCACATCGCTGCCTCGGGCAAGCCCCCGCGCGCCAACGCCAAGCCCATCGACTACAAGAAGCTCTTTGACACGCTCTCCAAGATGCCGCCCGTGCTGGCGGGCTATCGCGCGATGTGCGCCAACCTCGCCAAGACCGAGCTGCTCTCGGGCGTGACCACGCTGCGCACGGTTGGCGGCATCCTGGACTTTGACGGCCAGATTCGCGACCGCATCAACGCAGGCAAGGCGGTGGGCCCGCGCATGCTCGTGTGCAACACGGGCGTCTCTGTGCCGGGCGGCCACTTTGCGGGGTCGCTTGCCACCGAGGCCTCCTCGCCCGAGGAAGCGGCCGAACATGTGCGCCAGATCTCGACGACCAAGCCTGACTGGATCAAGCTGATGATCACCGGCGGCGTGATGGATGCGAGCGAGGAGGGCGAGCCTGGTGTGCTGCGTATGCCGCCCGAGGTGGTGCGCGCCGCCTGCGACCAGGCTCACGATCTGGGATATCGCGTATGCGCGCACGTGGAGAGCCCCGAGGGCGTGCGCGTGGCGCTCGAGAACGGCGTCGACACCATCGAGCACGGCGCCACGCCTGACGACGAGATCCTCTCGCTGTTCAAGGAGCGTGGTGCGGCGGACATCTGCACCATCAGCCCTGCGCTGCCGTACGCGCTCTTCCCGCTGGAGGAGAGCCACGCGCCGGAGATTGCCAAGGTAAACGGCAAAGTCGTGATGGACGGCATCATCGCATGTGCCAAGGCGTGCCTTGATGCGGGCATCCCCGTGGGCCTGGGCACTGACAGTGGTTGTCCCTTCATCACGCACTACGACATGTGGCGCGAGGTGCTCTACTTTGTGCGCTACTGCGGCGTGTCGCCCGACTTTGCGCTGCATACCGCCACGCTGGGCAACGCGCGGATCTTGGGGATGGGCGACGAGATCGGTAGCCTAGAGGAGGGAAAGAGTGCTGACCTCATCGTGTGCGACGCGAACCCACTCGAAGACCTCTCGCGCCTGCGTAAGCTGCGCTACGTGATGTGTCGAGGCAAGCTCGTCAAGAACCCGCGCCCGCGCAAGATGGCTGCGGTCGAGAAGGCCTTGGACCGCTACCTGTAAGCCGCTGTCTCCCGAGCAAAACTACACAGCTCTGTTCTACTTTTGAGTCTTGAGCCTACAAAATGCCAGTTGCTAGGCAATTCAAGCGTAAAAACAGAACAGAGCTGTGTAATTGCTAAGGGATGCGTGAGAGTATTCAGCCGTGCTCCGATCTCTAACGTCTAAGAAGAACTACCATGCACGCATTTCTTTCATTTCTTTCTGCATGCGAAGCCCTTAGGTCTCTCGAAGGACCTCAGCAAACGTGGCCTCCAACCTCGCGCAAGCTTCCTCTTGAGGGAGACTGCGTCTCCAATCAGCGCGGATTCAAAACGCTTGTCCGCAGTGTTGACTTACAAGGCTTTGGCGTTCATACCAGTCCTGTCGACTTGCTCGTACCCGCGCAGGCCATGCGCAGCCGTGGCAAAGATGCCCGTTTCCATGTGTGGAGTGGCTCCGTGCCCCAGGGGGCGATGATTCGACTGTCAAAAGAGTTGCTGCTCAGCGGGCCTGAACTAACGGTCGTGCAGTATTGCGGTGCACAAAGTAAGGTCGAGTTCTTATTAGATGAGCATGCTCGTGCCGTGCGAGCTGAGCGCGATACGCTTGCTATGCTTGGCTTGGACGAAGAGCCCGTGATAGACGACCCACGTGCGCGTGACTCCATTGAGCGGTTGGTCGCTGCCGTCGTGTTGGCGTGCGAGTTTGCAGGCACCTATCGTCTTGGCGTTGGTGGTGAAGAGACCCAGTATCATATGGCGCCACTTATGGATGAGGAAAGCTTTGGGCGGGTGATCTCTGGCGTCGAGGGAACGGCCAACAAAACGCGTGCGGCGGAAGTTGCGGGACTCTTTTACGAAGGCTCTGCCTCTCCCATGGAAACCGCGCTTGTCTTGATGCTCACGCTGCCCGTTAACTTTGGCGGACTTGGCCTTCCGAGGGCTGAGCTCAACAAGTCGGTGGACGTGTCGGCCGTACGGGGAACGCTATCCGATAGAGACGAGGTCACGCCTGACCTGATGTGGCGTTGGGCGCGCGTTGCTGTCGAGTACGATAGCGCCGAGTTCCACGAGCAGCTCGGATCGCGGCAACTTGAGGAAGACGCTCGCCGTTCGAATATCCTCACGACGCAGGGATACAGGGTGCTTCACGTAACTCCCGGTGTGGTGAGGACGGTCAATGACGTGGAGCTCTTTGCGCGTCAGATTGCCCATCTTCTAGGAGTCACGCTCAAGGCACCAAGTGAGATTCAGGCCCTTAGGAGGCGGAGGCTGTTCACGTTGCTTATGAGTTAAGGAACGCTCATGCTTAAACTACACAGCTCTGTTCTATTTTTTGGAGTGAGGAGGGAATAAGCCCAGTTGGCAAGAATTCCTCGCTCAAAAATAGAACAGAGCAGTGTAGTTTTGCATGCAAAAAGGGGCCGCCGCATTGCTGCGACGGCCCCAAAACCGATGCAAGAGGACCTTACTTCTTCAGGGCCTCCTCGACGGCGACGGCGCACGCGACGGTGCAATGCGTACCAGAACGTCCCGCCACCAAGTACGGGTGACGGGACGTTGTGGACGTCTGCACCGCCGCGTGCGGCGGAATGCAAGAGGACCTTACTTCTTCAGGGCCTCCTCGACGGCGACGGCGCACGCGACGGTGCAGCCGACCATCGGGTTGTTGCCCATGCCGATGAGGCCCATCATGTCGACGTGAGCCGGTACGGAGGAGGAGCCTGCAAACTGGGCAGAGCTGTGCATACGGCCCATGGTGTCGGTCATGCCGTAAGAGGCGGGGCCGGCGGCCATGTTGTCCGGGTGCAGGGTACGGCCAGTGCCGCCACCAGAGGCGACGGAGAAGTACTTCTTGCCAGCCAGCGTGCGCTCCTTGAAGTAGGTGCCCGCC
>CADBRX010000182.1 GCA_902797175.1 uncultured Coriobacteriaceae bacterium
ATCCGCTTCCACTGCGTCATCTGGCCCGCTATGCTCATGGCCATCGGCGAGGCCCTGCCCGAGCACGTCTTTGCGCACGGCTTCCTGATGGTGCGCGACGACGAGACCGGCCAGACCCGCAAGATGAGCAAGTCGCTCGGCAACGCCATCGCCCCGCAGGACGTGATCGACCTGCTGGGCGTTGAGGGCTACCGCTACTACTTCATGACCGACTGCGTGCCCGGCGAGGACGGCGGCATCAGCTTTGGCCGCATGGAGCAGGTCTACAACGCCGACCTGGCCAACAGCTGGGGCAACTTGGTCAGTCGCACCCTCAACATGAGCGCCAAGTACTTTGACGGCAAGACGCCCGAGCTTGCCGAGGGCTGGGCAGATGCCGACAACCCGCTCCGCTCCATTGCCGACGGCCTTGTCGGGCGCTACAGCGCCGCCATGGACCGCGTGGCGTATGGCGTGGCCAAGGACGAGGTCATGGAGCTCATCCATGCCGCCAACCACTACATCGAGGACTCCGCGCCCTGGGCTATCGCCAAGGACGAGGCGCGTGCCGGCGAGCTGGCGCAGGTGATGGCCAACCTGCTCGAGGCCATCCGCATCTCGGCGCACCTGCTCTCTCCCTTCATGCCCTCCACCTCGGCAGAGGTGCTGCGCCGCATGTCGCTTGAGGCCGAGGCCGGTACCGATGACCTGGTGAGCGCATGCGCGTGGGGCGGTCTGGCGGGTGGCGTGCCCGTGACCAAGGGCGACGCGCTCTTCCCGCGCCTCCAGCCCAAGAAGTAGCTCACGACACGAAAGGGTCCCACCTCTGCGTGTCGTTGATACGCAGGGGTGGGACCCTTTCGTGTCGCTCGCCCTATAGGGGAGGCGTCATGTACTCATACCTTGCCAACATGCGCGCCACGCGCGAGGTGCTTGAGCGCCATGGCCTGGCGACAAAGCATCGCCTGGGGCAGAACTTCCTGGTCAACGATGACGTTATTGGCAAGATCGTGCGCCTTGCCGACCTTCCGGAGGACGCGGTCGTCCTGGAGGTTGGGCCTGGCATAGGAACGCTCTCCGTTGCCCTGCTCGACACGGCGGCGCGCGTCGTCGCCGTGGAGGCGGACCGCGAGCTGGAGGCCGTCCTCGCCGAGACCTGCGTCCCCTCTGGTCGCTTTGACCTCAAGATGGGCGATGCGCTCAAGGTCATCCCCGACGGTCTTGGGTGCGAGCCCACCGCATTTGTTTCGAACCTTCCCTATCAGGTCGCCGCCACCCTCATCCTTGGGGTGTTCCAGCAGCTTCCCAGCGTAAGGCGCGCCGTGGTCATGGTGCAGGCGGAGGTTGCTGACCGCATCTGTGCGGCTCCCGGCTCCAAGACCTATGGAGCCTACACCGCCAAGCTTGCGCTGTATGGCAAGGTGACGGGACGCTTTGAGGTGGGGCCGGGCAACTTCATGCCGCCGCCTCACGTGAACTCTGCGGTGGTGCGCATCGACCGAGCGCCTCTCGAGGGAGCCCCGAGTGGCACACCTGCCGTCATTGACGCGGCCTTTGCCCAGCGCAGGAAGACCATCCGCAACTCGATGGCGGCATCGGGCTACGGGAAGGATCTCCTCGACAGTGCCTTCGAGCGCGCGGGGATCTCTCCGACCTGTCGTGCGGAGACGCTTTCGGTCGAAGACTTCGTGCGCCTTGCCGTGATGCTCGACGAGCAGTAGCCTCCAGCGTCTGGGCAGGCTTGCGGACGGGCGCCACCCACGCCATGCTTCTTGTGCTACAGTATTACATGATATATGTATAGCAGTAAAAGATGGAGCATGACGATGTCTGTGAAGGTCGAGGGCTTCGAGGAGGGCGGGGGAGGCCAAGAGAGGCTTCCCTCATCGCAAAGACGTGGACGCAAGCCGCGCCCCGACGCAAAGTCCGCCCAGTTGAACATACGTATGGAGCCAAGCCTCAAGGCGGCGGGGGACATCGTCTTGGAGCGTGAGGGCATCTCGCCGTCGGAGGCGGTGCGGCTTCTGTACGAGTATCTCGTGCGCAAGAAGCAGCTTCCAAGAGAGCTTTGCGAGTCAGATGCGCCGGATGCGTCCGATTCGTGGGCGCACGAGCATGCGGGGTTCGCAACGCGCGCGTACGAGGAGCTCACGGGCACGCCCTTTGACAGTGCGGCCGCTCGGGGACTCGCCCTGCGAGACCTTCGTGAAGGGCGTCTTGGAGGAGAGCGGGCCGTCTTGGGTGGCGTCTCGTGTGAGGGGGACGCAGATGCATGAGCAGGCAGTGACGGCGGGTCAGGGCACGAAGTGGAACGTGCTGGTGCATACCGATGTCTGGCTTGACTTCGTCACGGACCGTCGGGGCACCGCTTCGGCCATCGCACAGGTTTTTGACAGGGTGGAGGTCGCAGGCGGAGCGCTCCTGACGTCGGTGGTCAGCATGTACGAGCTCTTCTACGCCCTCCAGGCCTATCTCTGCGCGGGCGGTGATCCCGACAAGGGGGCGGAAAGTCGCGAGCAAGTCGCGTGGGCCACGCTGCGCATGCTGCGCGAGCGCTCCACCATCGTGGGCGCTGACCTGGGAGACTGCTTTGAGGCGGAATACCTGCGGCAGCTGCATGGCGACTTTGGGGACGACCTGGTCATGGCTGCGGCAAAACGGGGCAGGGCGGATATCCTGCTGACGGGCGATGCGGACCTGCGCCGTCATGCACCGATGGCGGCGTTGGGCATCGACGAGATGTGTGCGTATGTGGGCGTGGAGGTACGACAATGACGGACCGCTGGAGCCTCGAAGAGGCATTGGAATCGCTGCTGGCAGATGACGGCGCCCTCTTTCATGACAAGAAGGGACGCCCCATAGAGCTTCCGCGCGCCACGGCGCCGCTGGCCGACAGCCACGGACATGTGACGCACTTTCGCAAGCATGACCCCGCGGTGGCGATAGCGCGCGCCGCCCTGGCGGGAGTGCGCCTCCTGGTGGTTCCGCTCGACCCGACAGAAGACGCCCATGATGCGCCAGCGGCCCTTGCCTGGCTCGACAGGGTGGTGGAGCAGGCTGCGGAGCTGCTTGAGGCCGCAGGGAACCGTGGGGTCACGGCGCCGCCCTGCGAGGGGTACGACCATGTGCCCGCCCTTGTCGACAACGTGCGCATCGTGGCGGGCACGCATCCGTACGGTGCGGAGGCCTATCTGGGGCGCGGGAAGACCGAGCGCTCGAACGCCTCCTTTGGCGATGCCTCTCGCCAGGCGCTCGAGGCCCTGCTCGACAGCCCCCGGTGCGTGGGCGTGGGGGAGATTGGCCTGGATTTTGGGCCCTACAGCGAGCTGGGACAGGAAGTCCAGGTAGATGCCTTCGTGGAGCAGCTGAGGATCGCGCATGCGCGCAAGCTTCCCGTCGAGCTGCACCTTCGTGACGAAGAGGACGGCGTCCATACAACCGGCCATGACCTTGCGCTCGACGTCCTGCGAAGCGTTGGCGTGCCAGAGGCGGGCTGCGACCTTCACTGCTACACCTCGGGGCCCGACGTCATGGAGCCCTTCGTCGAGCTGGGCTGCCACGTCGCCTTTGGTGGCGCCGCGACCTTCGCCCGTTCCGAGGACATCCGTGCGGCTGCCGCCGCCTGTCCCGAGCACCTGCTGCTGAGCGAGACCGACAGCCCCTACATGGCGCCGGTGCCGCTGCGAGGCATGGAGTGCGAGCCCGCGATGGTCGCGTTCTCGGCCGCATGCGTGGCCCAGGTGCGGGAGGAAGTGGGCGTCGCGACGCGCGCCCAGACCTACCGAGCCCTCTGGGACAATGCCAACCAGCTGCTTTGCCGCAGGTAACGGGCCTTCATGTGGAGACGAGCACGCGCATTCGCCCCTCGGAGGCGCTTGCCGAACTCATCTGGCCCACGCGTTGCGTGGGCTGCAACCTGCCGGGAGAGCTCCTCTGTGATGACTGTCGCGACGCCCTTCCCTGGATAGACCAACGATGGGCGTGTCCGTCCTGTGGTGCGCCCTACGGGTGGCTTACCTGCACGGAGTGCGACCGCTCTCGTGGGGCTGAGGGGCCGCCGCAGCTGGACGGCTCCCACCTCGGACGGCGGCCCTGGCCCGTCCGCGCAACGGTGTGCAGCCTGCCGTTCCACGGCGTGGGCGCACGTCTGGTCACCTGCCTGAAGGACGCGCACGAGCTGCGCCTTGCCCCGGTGATCGCGGCGGCCATGGCATGCTCGCTCGACGAGGCCCGGGCGCTTGACGCGGCTGACGGAAGGCCCCGATACGATGACCTGCGCACGTCCGCGCTCTGCTTTGTGCCCGCCACGCGCGAGGCGTATGCCCGGCGCGGCTTTGACCACATGGAGCTCGTCTCCTGGGCCCTCTCTCGCTTCTTGGGGCTGCCCGTCCTTGACGCCTTGGCACGCGGTGATGCCCGAGACCAGCGTGAGCTGGGAAGGGAGGAGCGCTCGGGCAATCTCGCGGGGACCATCGACGTCGTGCAGGACGTGTCGTCGTTGCATCTGCTGCTGGTCGATGACGTCATCACGACGGGCGCCTCGATCTGCGAGGCAGCCCGTGCCCTGCTGGAGCGCGGTGCTGCGTCGGTTACGGCCTGCGCCCTGACGCGCGTCTGCTGAGCGCCCACCTCCTTGTGTGCGCTCTCTTTCAGAGACGCTTAAACAATGGCAAATGGGAGTGAAATACCTATCGTTAACAGTTCGTTTGCATCGGTCACGCTATACTGGGAAGGTCTCTATCCAGGTCTGTGGTTGCGGGCGTCCAAGGGGATGCCCTAGTCCAAGGCAGACGAGGCCAAAGGGATCCACGTAAGCCAGGGGCGTGCGCGCCTCGGCGATCATGGCTCGTCCTAGAGGTAAGTCGCACCGCCCGTAAGACGAGAGGCATGGGGCCTCGCGGGCGAGAGGGTCAGTCGTGAAGGCGTCGTGGCGCCCGAGCAAACGCCCCAGTGCGCGAGTGTGGGGTCAAAGACCAGGTCAGCTGGGTGAGACAGACAGGTGGGCCATAAAGGTCCGCGTCGTGACAAACGAGATGGGATTTCGTCGTATGAAGTCTGGCAAGAACAACAGGCACAACGGTATGAGGGCCGCGGTCGTCTCCATGGCGTGCGCCCTGGCGCTTACGGGGTGCTCTGGCCTCCCCTTCGACCTCCCCTTTGAGCTTCCCAACATGCCCGAGCTGCCCTTCGAGCTTCCCGACCTCTCGGAGCTTCCCAACCCCTTTGCGGCCCTCGGAACGGGGACGTCGGTGGAAGAGGCGCGTGCGGCAAAGGCTCAGGAGCGCACGTCGCAGCTGAGCTCCGAAGACCTCGTGGAGGCCGGCAAGCTCACGGTGGGCATCAATACGTCGGCAGCCTCTGCGCCCTTTGCCATCGAGAGCTCGTCGGGCTCTCTCTACGGCATTGACGTCGACGTTGCCTCCGCCCTCGCTGACGACCTGGGCCTCGAGGTCCGCTTTGTCAAGGTCGATGGCATCGACAGCGCGCTTTCGGCAGGCACGTGCGACGTGGTGATGGACGTCTCTTCCGCGACCAACACCACCGCCACGATCGTGGGCAGCTACTACGAGTCATGCCCCGCCTTCTTTGCCGTCGGCGACATGCGTGTCGCGACGCTTGAGGAGCTGAGCGGCAAAACGGTCGCCGTGCAGGACGGTTCCGTCTCGCAGGGAGCCCTGAGCAGGTCCAACCTGTCCATGGAGCAGAAGACCGTCATCAACCTCAACGATGCCTTCGAGGCGCTCCATTCCGGCGAGGTGGACTTTGTCCTGTGCGATGCCTACCCAGGTGCCTACCTCGCGGCGGCCTATGAGGGGGCTAGCTTTGTGGGCGCCCTTTCCACGCCAGAGTCCTACGGCATCGCCGTGTCCACCGAAAAGGCAAACGTGCAGTCCGCCGTGCAGCAGTCGCTCGACGCCATCGCCAACAACGGCGTCATGGACGTCATCCGCTCCGTATGGGTCGGCGGCATGCCCGCCATCTCCACGGAGCAGGTGATCCAGGGCATCCAGATCGAAGGCGGCACCTCCACGGCCGAGTCCGCAGAGCAGGACGGCACGACCGCAGGCGCAAACGCCGTCGTTCTTTTCTAGAACCCTCAAAACCCAGCTCCGTAACAGCCGTCTGCGGGTATCACTTTCCTTCTGCCGAAGGAGTTTTGTGTTTACGCGATTGCGAGTGCGGCGAGGGGGTATCAAATAGTTAAGGCAGGCACACGAGTGGCCTGCAGTCGTATCCACTTCTAGTGAGGAGGCAAGGATGGCCGACATCAAGATTTCGGGACGCAAGATCAGCGTGACCGA
>CADBRX010000183.1 GCA_902797175.1 uncultured Coriobacteriaceae bacterium
CGAGAGGATGGGCAGGGTGGAGTTTGTCGCCATGCCCTTGGTCACGACGAGCAGGGCCTTGGCGAGTGCTGACTGGCTTACGGTGAATTTCATGGGTGGCCCTCCTTGTGGCGTCCTTTTTATTTCTTCTCTTTAAATAGTTATATAAGAGTAATAGGTATAGTGTCCTGTCGAAATGTTGACAACCTCGCGTATCCGCTGGTAGAAGGCATGTTTAAGGCTGCTCGCAACGCGACCGCCAACAAACGCTTTGAACACGTCGCGCGTATGTGGATAACTTTTCTTCACGCCGGGCCTCCTTTTCTCCTGTCTTCTACAACGCGTCTACAAGGTTAGCAACACGCCGTCCTGTCACTGTGCCGAGTCGGTGATGTTGTCGTGCAGCACGTCCAGGCGGTCATGGAACACGCGGTTCTGCTTCTTGAGGTCCTCGACCCACGCGATGGAGTGCTTGACGGTGGCGTGGCTGCGGCCGCCAAAGCGCTTTCCGATGTCGGCGAGGGTGTTGTCGGTGAGCTCGCGCGAGAGCCAGATGCCCACGTGGCGGGGTTCCATGAGTTCCTTGTTGCGCTTCGAACCGATGAGGGCCGAGTGGCTGATGTCGTAGTACGACTCGACCGCCTTCTGGATCTGCTCGATGGTGATGATGCGCTGCCCCGTGGGCCACTTCTGCGCGGCGATGCGCAGGATGTCTTCCCTGCTCAGGGTGCTGCCCGCGTGTTCGCGCTGGTGGGCGAACATGAGGCAGGACTGCACGAAGCCCTCGATGATGCGGATGTTGGTGCCCGCGCGCTCGGCCATGAGCTTGCGCAGCTCCTCGTTGATGGTGCCGTCGAGACCGACGATGTGCTCCGCCTCGGCGTCCGTCTTCATGCGCTCGTAGAAGGCGTTGATGAGGTTGAGCTTGAGCTCGTAGTCGGGCACCTGGATGCTCACCGTCACGCCCGAGTCCATGCGGCTCGTGTCGCGCTCGTCAAAGAGGCTGTCGCCCATGCCCAGCTGCGACGGGGCGCGGTCGGCCGCAAGCACCACCTGCTTTCCGTGCGTGGTCAGGTAGTTGAACGTCTCAAAGAAGAAGCGGATCGATCCCAGGGCGGTCGACATGTTCTGGATGTCGTCGATGATGAGCACGTCGACGTCCTGGTAGTGGCGCGAGAGGGCCCTGCGGGGCACGGCGGCCTTCTCGTCGCGCATGGCGTTGACGTATTCGTCCACGAAGTCGCCCGCCGTGCGGTAGATGCACAGGCGGGAGGGGTCGTTGAGCGTGATGTAGTTCTGGATGGCGCGCAGGAGGTGTGTCTTTCCCAGGCCGCTCTTGCCATAGATGAACAGGGGGTTGTAGCTCTTGTTCTCTCCGTTCGCGACTTGCTTTGCCGCATCGAGCGCGAGCATGTTCTCCTCGCCTGCGACGAAGCGGTCAAAGGTGAGCTTGGAGCCTCCCTCGGGCACCTCCTCGAAGAGGGGGTTTGACCTCCTCCTGCTTTCGGGAGAGGCCGGGGCCTCCCGCTGCTCGGGTACGGCCTCGAGGGGCGCCGGCGTGTGGGTGCCCGATATCGAGGAGTCCATGACGCCCAGCTCGGCGGCCGTGATGGAAGATCCGGTGTCGACCGGCTTCGCGTCCACGTCCTTGGAGAGCTCGACGACGACGGAGAGGTGCTGGAAGGCCGCCTCCTCGAGGCATTCCTCGATGATGGGCGCCTGCTGGGCGATCCTGCGCTGGGCAAACCCCAGGTTGGTGGCAATGTGCAGAGACTCGTCATCCAGTGCCGTGGCCCGGCAGCTCTTGAGCATCGCCAGGGTCGCCGCGGGGAGTCCGCGCTGCTCAAGCAGGGCGAGCACATCGCTCCAGAGGATGGCGGCATCTGAGTCGTTCTCTTGGTACATACGGTCCCGTTCGATGTGGCCAATGTTGAAAAGTCAGTCCATTATAGTGTTGAAAACCACACCAGATGTTGACAATTCTGCCCTATGGCAACAATTCCCGCCGATACCGATACGTAGGGGTCCCACCCTTTCGTATCGGCCGATACGAAAGGGTGGGACCCCTACGTATCGGTTTGGGCTAGGGAAGGAGCAGCTGGCCCAGGTTGGTGAGGTAGCGCTTCTGGCCGCCGCGCTTCGACACGACGCCGGCCCCCTCGAGCGACTTCAGCTCGCGCGACCACGTGGGCTGTGATCCCCCGTAGGCGTCGACGAGGTCCTTTGGGCCGACGGACTCGTGGGACACGAGGTAGGCAAGCACCTTCTCGCCACGCGCCGAAAGCGTGACGGTGGGTCGCGCGACAGGCTCCACCATGCCACGTCCTACAGCTTCTACCTGCGGCTTCTTTGGTTGCTCCATGGAAATGGTGACGATGGTGCCCCCCGAGATGTTGTCCTGGATCTCGAGCGTGCCGCCATGGTCGTGCAGGTACTGCTGGGCGTAGGGCAGGCCCGACCCCACCCCGCGGATGTAGCGCTTCATCTCCTCGGTGGCAGACGTCGTCCCGTACTCGAGCGCCCGCTCCTTCTCCTTGATGCCGGGCCCCTGGTCCGCAAAGCGTATGGTGTCCCCGCCGTCAAGGATCGAGATGGCGGGCTCCCTAAAGTAGGCGTGGATGAGGTTCTCCACAACCTCGCGGATGACCATGAAGGGGATGTGGCCGCCCTGCTCGCGGGAGAGGCGCGACACCTCGGAGGTGATCTCCTCCAGATATGAACGCACGTCGGTCGGGTCGACCACCACCACGCGCGGCGCCGAGGCGGCGTCGTCGTACACGGCGATTCGCGCAGCGTAGCGGGCCTGTACCTCGGCCTCTTCTTGGTTCTCCTCCACAAATGGGTAGAAGGCGCGGGACACCCTTCCTCCTTTGATATCAACATCTTTTCACGAATTGTTGAAATCTTTCAAAAGTTGCTTTCAACAGGATGAAAGTTTTCAACAATGGTTAAACAAATGTCGATAACTGCTGAAACTCATGAATGATTGCTGGAAAATAATAGCATCTGAGCACGATTATTTCATTGTGTGAATGAAAGTATTCAGCCTTCTTGCAAGGCTTGACCCCTCCCCTGCCCGTCACCTCGTGCAAATTGGCGCATTTTTGTGGGCCTTACCAGTAAATTTGTTGACAGGGGCAAGCATCCACCTCTACAATCGTAAGGCTCTGATGCTATTCGTTCGAAGAACGGGCCCACGCAAGGTGGTCCCCAGGAGGATTCAACAATGAAGCGTACGTACCAGCCTAACAAGCTCAAGCGCGCCAAGACCCATGGTTTCCGCGCCCGCATGGCCACCAAGGGTGGCCGCGCCGTCCTTTCCCGCCGCCGCGCCAAGGGCCGCAAGCAGCTCACCGTCTAGGGACGTGCATGGAGACCATCAAATCCAGAAGGGAATTTGAGTCGGTCTTCTCTGGTGGGAAGCGGGCCAATCATAGGCTCGTGCGCATAACGGTGCTCGCAGATGACGAAGGCGACTGCGGAAAGGTCGCCTTCGTCGCAGCTAAAAGGCTTGGGAAC
>CADBRX010000184.1 GCA_902797175.1 uncultured Coriobacteriaceae bacterium
CTACAACGTCGACTACAAGGACGACAAGAGCTACCCCTACATCGCCGTCACCGAGTCGGACGTCTTTCCCGCCATCAAGTACACGCGCGAGAAGCACCGCAAGGGCACGCGCTACTTTGGCCCCTACACCGACGCCAAGGCTGCGCGCGAGACCATAGACATCCTGCGCAAGGCGGTTCCCATCTGCATCGGGACCTGTGCGGAGTGGAAGCGCACGCGTCGCTACCTCGAAAGCCACCCGGACGATGCGTCCGTGGCCAACTTCGTGCTTGCGGAGCGGGGACGCCCGTGCTTTGACTACCACGTCGGGAGGGGACCCGGCGCCTGCTGTGGCGCCATCAACACGGTCGACTATGCGCGCAACGTGAGCCAGGTCGAGCGCTTCCTGGCCGGCAACCGCGCGGGCGTGGTGGACGAGTTGGACGAGCAGATGCACGCGGCGGCGGCAGAGCTGGACTTCGAGCGGGCGGCGCGCATCAAGCGGCGTCTCGAGGTGCTCGAGGGGCTTGACGACCGCCAGAAGGTCATCGTCGGCGCGGGAGCCAACCTCGACGTGGTGGGGTTCTATCGCGAGGAGACCATCAGCTGCGCCTGCGTGTTCAGCGTGCGCGAGGGCCGCGTGGTGCGCACCAACGAGTTCGTGCTCAACAAGGGCCTGGATGTGGATGCCCAGGAGCTCTCGGAGGGCTTCGTCAAGCGCTACTACGACGAGACGGCAGACATTCCCTCGGAGGTCGACCTTGCCGATGAGCTGCCCGACGCCGAGCTCCTCTCGGGTTGGCTCACCGAGAAGCGCGGCCGCGTATGCCATGTGCATCGCCCGCAGCGCGGCGAGAAGCACGACCTGCTCCAGATGGCCGAGAAGAACGCGCGCCACGCCCTCATGCGCTACATGGTGCGCACGGGCTATGCGGACGACCGCACCAACCAGGCTCTGCTTGAGCTGGAGAGCGCGCTTGCCCTGGACGCGCCGCCCCTGCGCATCGAGTGCTTTGACATCTCGACCCTGCACGGGCGGTTCACGGTGGCGTCGATGGTGGTCTTTACCAACGGGCGTCCCGACAAGGGCCAGTACCGCCGCTTCAAGGTCCGCGCCGAGCTGGACGAGGCAAACGACTTCCTGTCCATGGAGGAGGTCCTGGGCCGTCGCTACGCACCCGAGCGCATGGCTGACGAGCGCTTTGGCGCACGTCCCGACCTCCTGGTCGTCGACGGCGGCAAGCCGCAGCTGACCGCGGCCATGAACCAGCTCGAGGCGCTGGGGCTCGACATTCCCGTCTGTGGCCTCGCCAAGTCGGACGAGGAGGTCTTTGTCCCCTGGGACGACACGCCGGTGGTGCTGCCGAGCGGATCTCCCTCGCTCTACCTCATCAAGCAGGTCCGCGACGAGAGCCACCGCTTTGCCATCACCTTCCACCGGGAGCTGCGGGACAAGGCCATGACCGTGTCGGTCCTGGACGAGGTGCCGGGCGTCGGTCCCAAGCGCAAGCGCGCGATCATGCGCCACTTTGGGTCCATGAAGCGCCTGCGTGCGGCGAGCCCCGAGCAGATCGCCGAAGTGAAGGGCGTCCCGGAGTCAGTTGCCGAGGACATCTGGCAGACCCTGCGCGCCGTCGAGGCGCAGTCCGCACAGGTGGCCGAGGCGGCGGGGGACTGACGCGTCGGGCATCGACGGGAAGCCCTTCCGATCCGTGTCGCAAAAATCATAAAAAATGATACGATGCGCGGCCATCCCGAGGATACAAGTCCCCATGCATCAAACTGAAAACAGGGCTATCTAGCTTGGGTTTATTTGTATGCAGACAACTGTGTGACAACCTCGTTTTTGGTCGCCCTCAAAGCCGTTTTTAGTCCGCTCATCGCCGTCAGCGACCGTTGGGCGATTTTGATAACCGTTCACATTAGGTTACAGAAATAATGCTGAAACAGCACGAGTGCCGTGCCATGGGGGTGCGGCAGACCCGGTTCATCGACTGAATGGGAGAGACAATGATGGACACCAAGCTTACCCGTCGTTCGTTTATGGGCGTCGCCGGTGGCGCAGCCATGGCTCTTGCCGCCTGCGGTGGCAACAGCGGCGGCTCCGAGGCTCCTGCTGACGGCGGCGACGCCGCGGCGACCGAGGGCACCGTCGGTGGCGGCACCCTCACCGTGGGCTCGGCCTATGGCCCCAGCTCCTTCGATCCGCAGAACTGCTCCTCCGCATTCTGCCTGAGCGCCAACATGAACGTCATGGAGGGTCTCTACGACATCGACTTCCACGACTACAGCGTCTCTGACGGCCTGTGCGTGGGCGACCCCAACTGGGTTGACGACAACACCTGCGAGATCACCCTGCGTGCCGACGCCAAGTTCTCCACGGGTGACCCCGTCACCCCCGAGGACGTCATCCACTCCTTCGAGCGCGCCAAGGCCGACGGCATGATGTACGTCTCGTTCCTCACCATGCTCGAGTCCATGGAGAAGAAGGACGACACCACCCTCACCGTCAAGGTCACCATCCCCAAGTTCTCGCTCATCAAGGAGCGCCTGGGAATCATCAAGGTCACCCCTGCCTCCCTGTCTGACGACGACGCTGCCGCCCAGCCCATCGGAAGCGGTCCCTGGATGTACACCGAGGTCTCCGACACCTACGTCGTCCTCGAGCCCAATCCCAACTACAACGGCGCTCACCCCGCAAAGGACACCCAGCTCCGCATTGACTCCATGACCGACACCACCGCGCGCGTCACCGCCCAGCAGGAGGGCACCACGCTCATCTCCGAGTCCGTGCCGCCCGAGAGCATCGACCAGGTTGCCGCCGCTGGCTGCCGTGTCGACCAGGTCCAGGGCTTCGGCACCCGCTTCATCATGTTCAACGTCAAGAAGGCTCCGTGGGACAACAAGGACGTCCGCCAGGCCGTCATGTACGCC
>CADBRX010000185.1 GCA_902797175.1 uncultured Coriobacteriaceae bacterium
CGTCACGATCGCCAAGAGGATTCTCTTGATGATGTAACGCAAGGTCTTAGAGTCCATCTCCTACCCTGCCTTCTCGAATGGCCTCCCTAGGCACCTCAGCACGACAAAAGGCGGCCAACGACCGCCTCAGTTGGGATTATGGGGCTGATGATGCCAAGGCTTGCTTGAACTAGCTGAATAGGATACCACCGATTGTTTGAACCTCGGATGGCGCAGGCGGTCTGCAGCCATCCTTATTACCCACTTGAAACACGGTGTGCCCTCTTTGGCCGTCATGCAAGAAAAAGGGCGCCCTCAGGCGCCCTCACTACGTTGCATGTAATGTGCTTGGTCTTGGCCTACACGGTCCCAAGCGGGAAGGTCAGCGTCATGATGAGGACGCAGACGCCAAAGGTGACCGAGGTGATGACCGTCAAGCGGTCGAGGTTCTTTTCCCAGACGCCAGAACCGGCCGCGGAGTTGTACATGGACGCGGCGATGAGGTCGGAGACGCCCGTGCCCTTACCGGAGTGCATGAGCACCAAGATGATGGTGAGGATGCCCGAGACGGCCAAGACGATGAGAAGCAGGATGTTGAGAATGCCCACGGAAGGCTCCTTCGTGCGTGCGGATAGATGCCAACAGCTGATTAGCATAGCACAAGCTCAGCCTCTGCACAGCAAATACGTCTAGAGAGAGACGCTGTCCCATTCGGGCGAGGCCGGGATGGCGCGGATGCGCGGGTTGAGGGCCGCGAGCGTCACCGATGTGGCCAAGAGGACCAGCATCGCCATGACGAAGCCGTGGAAGCCGATGCGCGGGAGCAGCTCCCCTGCGAGCGCGCCCGACCCGCTGCCAAAGAACATGATGGCCGTCATGACGGCGGCACGCGTGCGTCCCTGGCGGTCAACCGGCGTCTTCGAGAAGACGAAGCCGTTGACAAGGGCGGCAAAGAGCGGCATGGGAAGGCTCGAGACGATGGTGCTCAGGACCACGGTGGCGTAGGAGTTGGAGAAGACCAGGGGGACGTAGCCAAGTGCCGTCAGGGCCAAGATCAGCACCACTCCCCTGCCCACGGGCACCTGGTCGCACACGCGGGAGGAGACCATCGACCCCACGAGCGTCGCCATGCCGCTGATCACGTTGATCAGGCTGATGAGCAGCGGGTCGACGCCCGTGGAGACCATCTCGAGGTTGATTGCCTGGCGCATGGCAAAGGCGCCAAACTCAAAGAGCCCCATGATGATGACGGCGCTCACGATGACCTTGCTGGCAAAGACCCATTGCCAGCCCTCGATGAGGTCGTGGAGGAAGGCGCGCACCCCCGGCTTGGCCTCCTTGACCTCGGGACGCTCGGGCAGGTGCAGGCAGAGGGAGCATGCAAACGCCACGGCGTCGCAAAGGGCGCTCGCAAAGAACGGCGCAGCGGTCCACAGGCCATAGAGCGTGGCGCCGAGGGGCGAGCCGGCCATGCGCACCGCCGCGTCGCGGCCCTGGTTGAGGGACTCCGCCTCCGCGTAGCGCTCAGGGCCGACCACCGTGATGAGGGCAGCGTTCGAGGTGCCGTCAAGCAGGCCGAAGATGGCGCTCGAGGAGAGACAGAGCAGCATGAAGCGCATGAAGGTGAGGTTACCCGTGGCATAGAGGATGCCCATGGTGAGCCAGAGGAGGCCGCAGATGCCCGACTGCGCGAGCAGCAGCGTGCGGTGGTCGTGGCGGTCGACAAAGGCGCCGCCCACCACCTGGGTGACCACGCTCATGATGCCGCGGATGGTGAAGAACCAGCCCGCCATGGTGACCGAACCAGAAAGCTCGTAGGCCATGAGCGAGATGACGATCCAGTGCACGGCAGAGCCCGTGAGCAGGGCCGTGTCGGCACCAAACCAGGCCGGGTAGTTGGGTACCTTAAAGAGCGACGTCTTCTTTTCCTCTGCGTTTGCCATGCTCCTCCTTGGGACTAGCGCAGGGGCTTGGTGGCGCGGACGGCAAGGTAGGTGGGAATCCTCAGGTCGTGGAGCCTGCCCTCGCCGTTGGTGTCCTCGTACAGGTCCTCGACGACCATTCCTGCGCGCAGGATGGAGCCAAGCGTCTCGGTGAGGTCGTGGCCAAACTGCATGCCCGCGTCCTCCTCCTCAAGGAATGCGCGAACCTCAGGATCTGCCAGCGGGTCGAAGGGGTGCGCCCAGACGATCCGTTCCTCGGCATCGTCGACGATGAAGTTCACGATCGTGTCGAAGCCCGTGAGGAAGGCGCCTCCCGGCGCCAGCACGCGCGCGACCTCGCGCCATATGGGCTCGACCTCGCGGACGTAGCAGATCGAGACGGGATTGAACACGAGATCGAAGCTCTCGTCATCAAAGGGAAGGGGCTCGGTCATGTCGGCGCGCAGGATGTCGATGGGATACCCCTCGCGCGCCGCGACGGTGCGCTCCTGTTCCAGCATGGCGGGCGCGAGGTCAACGATCGTGACCTTCGCCCCTGCGGCAGCGAAGATCGGACCCTGCTGGCCCCCGCCGCACGCCAGTCCCAGCACGCGCCTTCCGCGCAGGTCGCCCAACCAAGGTCGTGGCACCGGCTTCGTCGGCGTGAGCTGGACCTGCCAGTCGCCTTCGAGCGCGCGGAGGTAGGTGGCGTGGTCTATGCAGGTGCCCCACTCCCAGCCCTCCTCGACCCAGCGACTGATGGTCTCGGCGTTCGTGTCCTGATAGCGTTGAGACATGGGTCGATTCCTCACGGTGACGGGATGGGGGCATGCTGCTGCCTTGCCATTGTACGTCATAGGTCACCCTTGCCGCATAAAAAGGGCCCGGACTGTCGTCCGGGCCCCCGTACCTGCAAGGATCTATGCCTGCAGCTTATGCCATGGCGGAGCGCACCATGTCGGCAAAGCCGTCGGCCTTGAGGGAGGCGCCACCGACGAGGGCACCGTCGACGTCTTCCTTCTCCAGGAAGCCGGCGATGTTGGTCGGGTTGGCGGAGCCACCGTACAGGACGCGGATGCCGGCAGCGGTCTCCTCGCCGAAGATCTCGACGAGGGTCTTGCGGATGGCGC
>CADBRX010000186.1 GCA_902797175.1 uncultured Coriobacteriaceae bacterium
AGCGCTTGCACCAGCAGCCGTAGTAGCCGCGCACCTGCACGTCGGTGGTGTAGAACACGCGACGACGCATGTTCTCCTGGTTGGCCAGCTGATCCTTGGGGTCGCAGGTCGCGGGATAGGTCTGCAGGTAGACGGTCATGCAACCCATCTTGAAGTCGGGGTAGTGCTCATGCGCGTACTTGACCACCTTGGCGCTCGCCACGAACTGGTGGTGCAGCGACTGCATGCGGATCTGCGGGCTCACGCGCAGCTCGTCGCGGCGGCCCTCGAAGCCCTGCAGGTTGGACGTGCCATACATGGCGCCCATCTCGGCGGTGGCGCAGTTGATCTCGTTGAAGGTGAGCCAGTACTTCACCTTGTCGTGATAGCGCTCAAAGAGCGTGTGGCAGAGCTTCTCAAAGAGTGGGATGAGCTCGCGGCTGGCCCAGCCGTTGTAGCGGCGCACCAGCTCGTAGGGCAGCTCGTAGTGGCTGAGCGTTATGAGCGGCTGGATGCCCTTCTCAAGGCAGTAGTCAAAGACCTTGTCGTAGAAGGCGAGGCCGGCCTCGTTGGGCTCGTCCTCCAGGCCCGTGGGGTAGATGCGCGTCCAGTTCATGGACGTACGAAAGACGTTGAACCCCATCTCGGCAAAGAGGTCGATGTCCTCCTTGTAGTGGTGGTAGAAGTCGATGGCCTCATGGCTGGGGTACAGCTGGTTGGGGTCAATCTCGATGGTGATGCGCTTCTGCTGGTTGAAGACGCCGCCGATGCAGTGGTCGATGACGCTGTCGCCCTTGCCGTCAACGTCCCACGCGCCCTCGAACTGGTTGGCCGCACAGGCGCCGCCCCACAGAAAGTCGTCCCTCAAAACGCCCATTACGTTCCCCTTCCCTTGGTTGTACGCAAACACCCTCATGGTAGCGTACCAGCGGCGCCTCGCCCGACACGCCGGGCACCTTTTCGGGCACCGAGGGAGCTTGCCGCGATATCGAGGGACGTTCCGACAAAGATGCGCCCCGCAGACGTCAGGTCTGCGGGGCGCATGCGTGCGGCAGGTTGCCTTACCTACGGCCCAGAGCTACTTGGCGTTGAGCGTTACTTGGTCACATGCGCCTCGATGCGCTCGGTCGTCATGGTACGCTGGTAGACGTCGGTAAGCACCCCGTAGAAGACCACGTCGGACTCGTCGAGTGGGGCGTCCGTCACGGCAATGCGCTCCATGTTGGTCACGGTCAGTGCGCCACCATACGGCTCCGAGCTCACGAGCTGGCCTTCCTCGTCGTAGTTATCGAAAACGAACTCGATGCGGTCACCAGGCTGGAGCTGTTCCTTGCCCTTGGGGAGAAGGCCATCCAAGGTCTCCTGGTTGATCAGGCCACCCAGGAACTCAAAGCCTTCGCCCATCTCCGACAAGGTGTCGAGGAGGGACACGGTGTAGCCGACGACACGGCCCTCACCCGGGTCTTCGCTTCCCTCGGGCACGGGACCCCACTCAAGGTAGAGCGTGATGGGTGTGGTGTCGTTGAGAAGCGCCTTCGTGGTGGCGGTGAAGACGATGCCCCCATCGGTCTCGCGCGTCTCGCCGCTCTCGAGGCTGACGAGCTTTCCGCCCACGCGCGTCCACGTGTTGCCCATCGCCAGGAGCGGGTGCCCGTTGGCGTCGACGCCGCCGATCCTGTCCATGCCCAGGTAGCGCAAGTTTCCGTCGTCAGCCTTTTGGTACACGGCCATCTGGTAGTCGGCAATGATGTTCCAGACGCCCTCAGGCAGCTCGATCTGGTAGCCGTCCTCGACCTCCGTCAGCGGGATGTCGATGAGGGCAGGAGTCTCCTCGTAGTTCTCGAAGCCTTCGACATACCACTCCTCTGCTGTGTAGTCCGCCGCGGATAGGCTGCTCAAGACCTCGTTGAACGAGGCGTTCTCCACGTCTATGGAGTCGCTGGCCTTCTTCTGCTGGGCCGCCATAATGCTGAAGAAGTCGTTGTAGAAGTCCCTTTGCTTTGCAAACGAGAAGTTGTTGAACTGGTGGTAGTCGAGCGTGTACGATCCGATGCTCTGGACCGGGAACGAGAGCGCCATGCCATGGACGCCTTCGGAGGAGTTCTTGTTGCGGTAGAGGACGCAGGCCTTGACGGCGTTGATGAGCGCCTCGCGCTCCTCGTCGGAGCAGACCTTGTCGTCGTAGTCGAGCTTCCCCATGTTGTTGAGGAAGTCGATGAGGTCGACCTGCTCGTTGTTCAGGAACGTGTAGGACTTGGTTCCCGCAAGCGAGATGTTGGCATAGGACGTCGAATCGTCTGCAATGGCCGCCTTGGCATCGGTGAAGAAGGGGCCCATCTGGTCGTAGGCCGCCTTGGCGAGCGGCAGGTCGACGAAGGAGAGCGTCGCCTGGGTATCGGGCTCGCCGTTGTCGTCCTTGATGATGGTGTTGTAGGGGTCGTAGCAGGCAACGATTTCGCGGCCGAAGTCCTCCGACGGCGTGGTTGGGTCCTTGGCGAGCATGCCGAAGGCCGAGGTGTAGAACCAGCCAAAGCCGCCCTCGACCTCCTCGGAGGCAAGGAAGTAGTCCGCATAGGGCTCAAGGGCCGCCGCCACCTCGATGTCCTGCATCAGGCAGGCGTCAAAGCCGATGATGTCGAAGGTGATGCCCGACTGCTTGATGGCGTCGACGATCTCGCTCATGCTCAGGATGGGGAGTTCAGAATCGCGCTTGTTGAGCGCATCCATGCCGTAGCCCATGCTGAAGCCGCCACCGTGGTCCCAGAGCGCCAGGATGTAGCGGTCGGCAGGGTAGTTCTCCTTTGCCCAGGCGAGGAAGTCGGCGAGCTCCTGCGGTTCTGACATGCAGGTGTCGGAGCTCAGCTCCTGGACCTTCTCGAGCTTTCCGTCATGGACGGTGTAGCGTCCATAGGCGCCGTCCTTGATGCCCCTGGTAAACCAGCGCTGCGAGCCGCCCGTCTCGAGCACGAAGGTCAGGGCAGAACCCTGCTTGGTGGCGTCGATCATCTGGGAGATGTTGGCCGAGGACAGGCCGGCCTTGTCCTCGAGGTCGGAGCCGATGACGTATTCGATGACCACGACGCTCTTGTCCTGGGAGTGGTCGGCAAAGAACTTCTCGCGGCTCGTGGGCAGGGAGGCAAGCTGCGAGGCGGCCTCTCCCATGGCCTCCTCGCGGGTGACCACGCTGTCGCCACCCGTGACGTCCTTGGTCTTCTCGTACGTGTCGCTAAGCAGGGTTTGGGCAAGGAGGCGCGGCGGATAGGCGCGCACCGTGAAGAATCCCACCACGGCGATGAGGGCGAGGGCCTCCACGGCCGAAATGAGGCCCTGAGCAGAGCGGATGAGGAAGGTCAGGAACTTGCTGTGCTCCTTGATGGGCTTGAACACGGGCGGCTCGTATTCCGCCTTCTTGTTGAGCGCAAGGAGGGTGATGAAGAGCGGGGGCAAAAGGGTCGCACATATCGCAAAGAGGAAGCCCCTCCCCCTGCCGAAGCTCTTGCCGAGGCGACGATAGAGCCTGAAGAGGAAGCACTCGTAGACGAGGATGGCGATCCACAGGAAGATGCGCGCCGTCACCATGCCCGAGCCCGCAAACGGGTTGAGGTATGCCGCGCAGCCGACGAGCAGCGTCGTCGTGAAGCAAGGGCGCCAGAAGGAACGCGTCTGGGGGAAGAGCTCCTTGGTGAGCCTCCAGTCCGCAACGCCGGGAAGGAAGGCAACCAGCTGCGGAAGGCCCATCTTTCCAAAGAGCAGAAAGTAGGTGACGCCTTGCAGGATGAGGGGGATGAACCACGTGTCCTTCTGCAGAAGGAGGAAGTTTAGGAGCATGATGCAACCTCTCGTCTCTCATGGCGGGCCATTGTGACCATGATAGTGGAATTGAGGAGAGGGAAGGCCAAAGAAGCCTACTGGAACGGTCGAATTAAGCCCACCTCGCAACGACCAACGACATGGCGGAACACCCAACGGCATTGCCCGTTCCGTACCGGAACGGGCAATGCCGTTGGGCGTTCCGCCTGTGTGAAAGCCGTTACAGCGTGCGCAGCGAGAGTTCGTCGAGCTGGTGGTCCGACACCTCGGAGGGCGCGTCGCTCATGAGGTCAGAGCCCGAGGAGGTCTTGGGGAAGGCCATGACCTCGCGGATGGAGTCGGAACCCGCGAGCAGCATGCACACGCGGTCGAGGCCGAGCGCAAAGCCGCCCATGGGGGGCGCACCGTACTCGAGGGCCTCCATGAGGAAGCCGAACTGCTCCTTGGCGCCTTCCTCGGTAAAGCCCAGCAACTTGAGGATGCGCATCTGCAGCTCGGCGTTGTGGATGCGCATGCCGCCACCGCCCGCCTCGTAGCCGTCCATGACGAAGTCGTAGGTGTGGCTGCACACCGAGAGCGGGTCGGACTCGAGACGGTCGATGTCCGCCTCCACGGGCTGGGTGAAGGGCTGGTGCTCAGCCGCATAGCGGCCCGCCTCCTCGTCCCAGTGCACGAGCGGAAAGTCGACGACCCAGAGGAAGTCGTGGCCCTCGCGCGGGATCTCGAGCACGTTGGCCATGTGGTTGCGCATGCCTCCCAGGACCTCGTCCGCGGCAAGGCGCTCCCCCACCGCAAACAGGATGAGGTCACCGTCGTTGGCCCCCATCTCGGCCTTGAGGGCGGCAATCTCCTCCTCGGAGAGGAACTTGGCGATGGGGCTCTGGACGGCGCCGTCGGCCTTGAAGGCGACCCAGGCCAGGCCCTTGGCGCCAAAGGTGGCAGCGACGTCGGCGAGCTTGTCGATCTTGGAGCGGCCCCAGACGCCGGCGCCCGGCGCGCAGATGGCCTTGACGTGCTGGCCCTCGGTTGCCGCCGCCGTCGCGAAGAGCTTGAAGCCCGAAGAGGCGAAGATGCCCGTGACGTCGTGAAGCTCCATGCCGATGCGCGTGTCGGGCTTGTCGATGCCATAGGTGTCCATGGCGTCCCAGTAGCTCAGGCGGCGCAGAGGCGTGGGCATGTCCACGCCCACCTTGGCGAAGGCGTCGTGGAGCACGTCCTCGAGCGCACCCATGACGTCATCCTTGGTGACGAAGGACATCTCGATGTCCACCTGCGTGAACTCGGGCTGACGGTCTGCACGCAGGTCCTCGTCGCGGAAGCACTTTGCCACCTGGTAGTAGCGCTCGACGCCACCCACCATGAGCAGCTGCTTGAGGAGCTGCGGCGACTGCGGCAGCGCATAGAAGTGGCCCGGCTGGGTGCGGCTGGGAACCAGGAAGTCACGAGCGCCCTCGGGCGTGGACTTGAAGAGGGCAGGCGTCTCCACCTCCGTGAAGGCGCGGTCGTGGAGCGCCTGGCGGATGGCAAAGGTGAAGTCGGAACGCAGGCGCAGGTTGGCGGCCATCTTGGGACGGCGCAGGTCAAGGTAGCGGTAGCGCAGGCGCACGTCCTCGGACGTCTCGATGTGGTCCTCGATCTGGAAGGGAGGCGTCTTGGAGGTGTTCAGGACCTCGACGCGCGTGCAGAGGACCTCGACCTCACCCGTTGCGAGGTTAGGGTTGGTCTGTCCCTCGATGCGGTGGCGCACCTCGCCCTCGATGAGGATGGGCCACTCGGGACGCACGGTCTCGGCGGCAGAGAAGACCTCGGGCGAGCAGAGGTCCGGGTCAAAGAAGACCTGCGTCAGGCCCTCGCGATCGCGCAGGTCAATGAAGATCAGCCCACCAAAGTCGCGACGGGCACGCACCCATCCAGTGAGCGTAACGGTCTGTCCGATGTGTTCTGCACGCAGCTCCCCGCAGGTGTGCGTGTGCATGGAATGAAGCGCCACGGCTTCTCCTCTCGTCCCTGCCGCCCCGTGTCGGTGCGGACGGCTTCCCAGCAGACGGCACGCAAACGTAGACGGCGCCTGCATGCACGCAAAGATTGAGTCTACTACGATGGAACGCGCCGTTGCGTGTAAACTGTCTGTCTTGTGAAACAGACACGAACAAGGAGCTCTGCGATGGCATATCAAGCCGCAATCTTTGATATGGACGGAACGCTTCTGAACACGCTCGACGACCTGGCGGCGTCGACCAACGCCGCACTTGCCGCGCACGGCATGCCGGCACGCACCACCGACGAGGTGCGCCGGTTTGTGGGCAACGGCATCATGAACCTTGTGAGGCGTGCCGTACCCGAAGGCACGGACGACGAGACGCGCCAGGAGGTCTTTGACACCTTCTGCGCACACTATGCCGAGCACAGCGCCGACCGGACGGCCCCCTATCCGGGGATCCTCGAGCTTCTGGGCAGGCTCCGCGAACGCGGGGTGAAGTGCGCCGTGGTGTCCAACAAGGGTGACTTTGCCGTGCAAGACCTGGTGAGGCTCTATTTCCCCGGTGCCTTTGACTTTGCCGTGGGCGAGCGTGAGGGCATCCGCCGCAAGCCCGCCCCCGACACGGTCAACGCCGCGCTCGAGGCGCTGGGCGTCACGCGCGACCAGGCAGTCTACGTGGGCGATTCCGAGGTAGACGTGGCAACCGCCGCGGCATCGGGCCTTGACTGCATATCCGTCACCTGGGGCTTCCGCAGCGTCCAGACCCTACGGGACGCCGGCGCCACCACCCTCGTGGACACCACCGACGAGCTGCTTGGCAAGATTCTCAATTGATGGGCGATACGTAGGGGTGGGACCCTTTCGTATCGCGATACGAAAGGGTCCCACCCCTACGCATCGCCCACGGACAGCAAAACCCCGCGCAGACCGTTGCCTGCGCGGGGCCACACATACCGTTGGGAAGAGACGCTACTCCTTCTCGCCGTTCTCCGAAGCGTAGAAGATCGCGTGGTCGAAGTCTTCCTTGATGGTCTTGCCATTGATGAACGGCACGGCCAGGAACTCGTCAAGCGTGCTGACGAGCGGGCTGCAGTCGATGTAGTGGTTCTTGTGGTTGCGATGGCTGGTGTCCTGCGCGCGCCACGCCTCAAAGTTGGCGTCGGTCAGGTAGTACAGCTTGTTGTCTACGCGCATGTAGACGGAATGGTTATAGTGCAGGTACTCCACCAGCCCCTCGTAATCGATATCAAGCGGCTCAGTTGCCCTTCTGCCCATGATTGTGTCCTTTCTCGCAGGCCCATCCCCTGACGGGCGTCCGTGAAAAACGGAACCTTACCTCACCATTGATGATACCGTCCACCATGAAGCGCGAGCCACGGTTCCACAAAATGTTCTGCAAGCGGTGAAGACCCGCAGGAGCGCATACCGTTTGCCCACCGGTGTGCACATCCCCTCCACAATAGCGGAGAGGAACGCCCGTGGAGCGAAAGGGCCTGGCCCCGGTTTGCTCGTCCCCCTGCTCGGACGCAGGCCTACTGGTAATGCAGCGACTCCACCGGGTCGAGCTTGGCCGCCTGACGCGCCGGGTAGTAGCCAAAGACGACGCCGATGGCGATGCAGATGCCCGTCACCAAAAGCATCGTCTGCAGGTCGAGCACCGGCGTGACCGAGGACCCCGATGTCATGTTGAGGGCATTGACCACGAGGCCCGCGATGCCATACGACCCAAAGTAGCCCACCACGATTCCGATGATTCCGCCTGACAGCGTCAGGAAGATCGACTCGAGCAGAAACTGCCGTGTGATGTCCCTGGCGCGGGCTCCCAGCGCCTTGCGCAAGCCGATCTCGCGGATGCGCTCGGTCACGTTGGTGAGCATCATGTTCATGATGCCGATGCCGCCCACCACGAGGGAGACGGAGGCCACGACCGTCATGAGCGCCTGGAACGACGACATCATGGTGTTGAGCTCGTCGATAATCGACTTGGAGGTCGTCACCCACAAGTCGTTGTCCGCCATCTCGTCCGTGAGCGAGAGGCGCTTGATAAACCACTGCTTGGTGCGCGTGGCCACGCCGTCCATGTCCTCCTCGCTCCGTGCCATGGCAAAGACCGTCTCGATGGAGTTCGAGGCCGTTATGCGCTGGCTCAGCGTGGTGAATGGCATGTACACGTTGACGGATTCGTTTCCTCGGTCGCCGCCGCTCTTCTCCACAACGCCCACGATGCGGTATTCCGAGCTGCCGATGCGCAGCGTCTTGCCCACGGCGTTGGCGGCCTCAGACCCAAAGAGGTTCTTGGCGCCGAGCTCATCCAGAAGGACCAGTTGGTCACCGTCTTCGTAGTCCTCCTCCGTGAAGCACTGACCCTGCACGATGTTCAGGTTCATCACCTCAAAGTAGGCTGGCTTGGTGCCATAGATGCTCCCCTGCAGACCCTTGGTGGCGGAGTTCACATTCGTGCTCGTCGTTGCCATGGGAAGAATGGTCTCGTAGTCGTCGGAGAGGTCCTTGGCCATGGCCTCGAGGTCGTTCATGTAAATCTTGCGCTCACCCCAATAGTTGACCGTGACCAGGCGCGCCTGGGAGAGGCCCATCTCGCCCACCAGCGACATCTTGATGCCGCCGATGAGTGCCGTCATGGCGATGACGGCTGAGATGCCTATGACGACGCCCAAGATGGTGAGGAGGCTGCGCACGCGGTTTGCCCTGAGCGCCGACACCGTCTCGTAGACCAGGTCGCTCGCCTTCATGTGCGTCCCCTTCCCGTTCCACCATGCGCCTCAACCACGGCACGCTCCTCCTCGTCGGAGAGCAGGCAGCCGTCGCGGATGTGCATGGTCCTGTCACCCCACTCACAGACCTCGGGGTCATGGGTGATGAGCACGATGGTCTTGCCTGCCTCGCGCAGCCGCACGAAGGTCTTGAGGACCATCTCGCCCGTGGCGGAGTCGAGGTTGCCCGTGGGCTCGTCGGCCAAAATGACCGCCGGGTCGTTGACGAGGGCGCGGGCAATGGCGACACGCTGCATCTGGCCGCCAGAGAGCTCGTTGGAATAGTGGTCAAAGTACTCGGGAGGCAGTCCCACCGAGGTGAGCGCCCTCACCGCGCGCTTCGTGCGCTCGCTCTTGGGGATGTCCGTATAGGTGAGCGGAAGCATCACGTTGCGCAGCACCGTCGCGCGCGGCAGCAGGTTGAAGCTCTGGAAGACGAAGCCCAGGCGTGTCGCACGCAGCTCAGCCAGCTCGTCGTCAGAAAGCGTCGAGACGTCCAGCCCCTCAAGCAGATAGGTTCCCGATGTCGGCGTGTCCAGGCATCCCAAGGTGTTCATCAAAGTCGACTTGCCCGAGCCGGAGGGGCCCATGATGCAGAGGAACTCTCCGCGCATCACCTGGAGCGAGACGCCCCTGAGCGCCGTGAAGTAGCCTGCGGCGGACTCGTAGATGCGAAAGACGTTCCGTACGTCGATAACGGGCGTGGACGAGGTCGAAGGCGCGGGGTGGGCGCCCAAGACCTGGCCACCCGTGGGAGCGGGCGTCGTCCTGTTGTAGCCGATCGCCATGATCTACTCATCCATAGAGGAGCTGAGCGCATCGATTTCTTCGGGAGAAAGCGCGTCGATATCCTCCTGGGTCATCTCGTCGATGCTCTTGGTGGTGCCCGGTCCGCTTACCAGCACGATGTCGCCCTCAGAGAGGCCGGACTCAATGACTGCCTGCGAAGAGGACTGCTGGAGCACCTTGACCTTCACGCGCGTGGTCTTGGGAGCCGGCGAGTCTTCCGTGAGCTTATCCATCTCCGAGGGATCGTCGAGGACGTCGACGAAGATGCCGTCGGAAAGCTCGCGCAATGCCGCCGCAGGAACGACGAGGACGTTTTGCAGGTCGGTCGTGTAGATGGTGATAGTGGCGGTCATGCCCGGCTTGAGACGGCTGTCCGGCTTGGGGATGACGCAGTCGACGGTGAAGGTCGCGACGCCCGAGGCACCGCCCGCCGATTCGCCCGAACCGCTCGAGACGGTGGCGACGTCGACGACGCGCGCCTCCTGCTCGAGGCCCGGCACGCTCGCAAAGGTGACCGTCGCACGCTGGCCCGCCTTGACGGAGGTGATGTCGATCTCGTTTATCTCGAGCGAGACGCGCATCTGCGAGACGTCTGCGATGGTGGCAAGCGAGCTTGTCGACTTGGAGGATGAGGTAGTGCCGCCGGAGGCGCCGCCCACCGAGGCTCCCACGACCGCAGAGAACGAGATGATGTTTCCGGGCTTGGGAGCCTTGACCGTGCGCTTCTCGCCCTTCTCCTTCTCGGTGTTGAGCGCGCGCTCGGCCGTCTTGAGCGAGGACTCGGCGCTCGTGATGCCGCTTCGGGCGGATTCGATGGACGAGTCGAAGGACGCCTCGTCATAGCTGGGGACATCGGGGATGGCGTAGCGCGACTTGGCCGCATCGCCAGCGGATGCCGCAGCCGCGAGGGCCTCTTGGTGCGCCGTGCTGGCCTGCGCAAGCTCATCCTCGTATTGTTTCATATGGTCCGTTGCATCTTTGTAGGTAGACGCAGCTTCGTCAAACGCTTCTCTAGTTATCTCAAGGTTTGTAACAGCGATTCCCAGTGCCTCTTTGGCCTCCATGACCTGACGTTTTGCCGCTTCCTTCTTAGGATCATCATCATCTAGAGAAGCCTCGTATTTCTCGGCAATGTCGAGGTCGACCTCAGCCTGGTCGCACTTACTCTGAGCCTCAACATAATCTGAGGTTGCCTCATCGTAGAGCTTTTTCTTTCCTTCAGGATCCCATATCTTCTTCTGGTCGTCATACCGTTTTTGGACTACGGCAAACTTCGCGTCTGCGTCGTTCTTGATGGGGTTGAACGCGGCGTCGTAGGCGGCCTGCGCCTGGGCCTGCGCGGAATCCGCCGCGGCCTGCGCGCTGTCATGCTTTGCCTTTGCCGTGTCTCGCTCGCCCTCCGCCTTGGAGAGCGCCTCGTAGGCCTTGCTGACCTCAGCCTGCGCCTTGGAATAGGCCTCCTCGGCGTCGGCGATGGACTTGTCGATCTCGGAGTTGCGCAGCGTGAAGAGGACGTCGCCCGCCTTGACCTGCTGACCC
Organism: uncultured Coriobacteriaceae bacterium; assembly: GCA_902797175.1. Lineage (GTDB taxonomy): Bacteria > Actinomycetota > Coriobacteriia > Coriobacteriales > Atopobiaceae > UBA1367. The sequence goes on from CADBRX010000186.1 coordinate 10,870, forward strand.
TCCGAGACGTTCACCGTGTCGATGATGCCGTCGACCTCAGGCGTCACGACCACCTGCGCGTACGGCTGCAGCGCGCCAGAGCCCTGCACGCTGACCTTGAAGTCGTCCCGGGTGACCTCCGCAAACTCGTAGGGAGAGTTTGTCTTGGGCTTGTTCAGGGCAGAACGCGCAAAGAAGAAGCCTCCCACCACAAGGGCCAACGCCCCTGCTGCGGCACCCGCCTTGATGAGCACCGAGCGGCGACGCGCGGCGCGGCGTTCCTCGAGCGCCTTGAGGGCGGCAAGGGCCTCCTGCTCTTCGTCAGCGGGTGGCTGGATGGTGTCAAAGGCGGGTGTTTCCAGAGACTGGGTCTCGCGTTCAAGCAGCTGGGTCTCATCTGCAAGAAGCTGTGTCTCCTGGGAAGAGAAATCGTCAGAGGCCATGGGCTCTCCTTGTGCGTAGTGCGTTTGAGATGCGTTTTGCAACATTGACAGTGTATTCCTAATGTTCGGCCAAAACAAGAGACGAACGTCCCGGACGGAACGGCCCATCATCTGTGGGTAGTTCCGTCCGGGACGGTGGCGTAAGGCGGTTTCTTTGTCAGAACGACCCATAAATCATGGGTCATTCCGCCTGGGATCGGCCAAGCGCTACTCGTCGCTCTCCTGGCCGTCCTCCTCGCGCTCGAGCTTATGGATGAGCGAGCGGAACTCGTTGTCCACCGCGTTGGGGTGCGGGGAGCGCTTGGCGTAGCGCTTGACCGCCGCGACGGACTTGTTGATGGGTTGGAGCGTCCCCGCGCCCGCGACGCAGCCACCGGGACATGCCATGCCCTCGAGCAGGTATCCTGGGTACTTTCCCCTGACGGCGTCCCTCAGCATCTGGCGGCACTCTTCCAGGCCCTCGGCATTCTTGACCTTGACCTCGACCTCTGGGTGTTCGCGGTGAATCACGTTGACCACCGCGTTGGCGACGCCGCCTGCCACGGCGAACATGCGGCCATCCTCGGAGGCGACGTCAAAGTCGCTCTTGTTGTCGTCCTCCAGGGCCAGGTAGTCGATGCCCTTGGCCTCCATCATGCCCGCCATCTCCTCGAAGGTCAGGACGAAGTCAACCTCGGAGCGCACCGACTGGCGCATGGCCTCGAGCTTCTTGGCGGCGCACGGGCCCACAAACACGATCTTGGCGTTGGGGTGCTTGCGGCGAATCATGCGAGCCGTTAGCACCATGGGCGTGAGCGCCATCGAGATGCAGTCCGCCTGCGCGGGGAACTCCATCTTTGCCATGGACGACCATGCCGGGCAGCAGGAGGTGCCCATGAAGGGGATCTTGTCGGGCACTTCGTCGAGGAACATCTCGGCCTCCTCGACGGCGCAGAGGTCCGCGCCGATGGCGACCTCCTCCACGCCCGAGAAGCCCAGCTGGCGGAACGCCTCCCGAAGCTTGCCCACGTTTCCCTTGCCGCCAAACTGCCCCACAAAGGCGGGGGCGACGGCGGCTATGACCTCCTCGCCACCCAGAATCGACCAGATGACCTGCACGAGCTGGCTCTTGTCGGCGATGGCGCCAAAGGGGCAGTTGACCAGGCACTGTCCGCAGCTCACGCACTTCTCGTAGTCGATGTCGGCACGGCCGTGCTCGTCCGACCCGATGGCCTTCATGCCACACGCCTCGGCGCACGGGCGGGTGTGGTGATGGATGGCGTGATAGGGGCACACCTTGGCGCACATGCCGCAGGAGATGCACTTCTCGTGGTCGATGAAGGCCTTCTTGTTCCTGAACGTGATGGCGCCCTTGGGGCAGATCTCGCGGCACGGGTGCGCAAGGCAGCCCTGGCAGGAGCTCGACACGCGATAGACGTTGTCCTCGCAGGCGTTGCACGCAAACTTGATGACGTTGATCAGGGGCGGCTGGTAGTAGGCATCGGGTCCAGCAGCCTCCGCCATGCCCTCCGAGATGGACCGCGGACGGTCCACACCCTGCTGCGGCAGGCCCATGGCAAAGCGGATGCGCTCGGAGACGATGGCGCGCTCGAGAAAGACGCTCTCGCGGTAGGTTGCCACGTCACCCGGGATGATCTGGTAGGGCAGCTCCTCGAAGGCACGGTCAAACTCCACGTCGGTGTTGGAGGGATCGCTCCCCAGCTCGTACACGATCTTTGCCACCTCGGAAAAGACCCTGCGGCGAATGTCGGTCAGGTTGGTGTACACGCCTCTCATGTTGCTCGATGCCATGGGCGTTCCTCTCCTCGTGGTGACCTGCGCAAACGTTTTTTGTGACTGCCGTCCCTTCAGTATAGCGAGGGCCGCCCCAAAAACCGATGGGCAGCGCCGCCTTCTTACCGTTTCGGGAAGGGAGGGAACCGTTCGGGGAGCGCAGAGGTGATGACCAGCTGTTCGTTGGTGAGCGGATGCTGCAGGACCACCTCGTGCGCATGGAGCAGGAGCCCGCCGCGATTGCGCGCGCCACCATAGAGCGCGTCTCCGACGATCGCGTGCCCCAGATGCGCGAGGTGGACGCGGATCTGATGCCTGCGGCCCGTGCCGAGCTCCGCCTCCACGAGGGAGAGGTCACCGGCTGTCGCGCATGTGCGCAGGCGTGTCAGGGCAGGCTTGCCCGTGCGTCCCACGCGCATCCGGCGCGCGTCGTGGCGGTCACGCGCGATGGGGGCGTCCACCTCGACCCATCCGTCCTCGGCCTGGGGCAGCCTTCCCTTGATGACGGCGTAGTAGCGCTTGCGCATGCCACCTTCCGCCACGAGCTCGTCAAAGGCCGGCTGGAACTCCTCCGTCAGAGAGAAGAGCACGATGCCGCTCGTCTCCACGTCAAGGCGATGCAATGCCTGGGGGACCGCCGTCGTTCCCTGCTCCTGCAAGAGGCCCTGGACAAGCGCCGTCAGCGTGGCTGCGTCCGTTCCGTCCCCATGCACGAGGATGCCCGTGGGCTTTTCCACTGCCAGCAGAAAGGGATCTTGGTAGAGCAGCTCAAGCGGCCCTTTTGCCGAGGGCACCGCATCGCGCGTCACCCGCAGCTCGACCGACACCGCAGACCCAGGGCCGAGCTGGGCATTGCGCGCAAGCGCCCCGCCGTCAGCGTCCTTGAGCTGGGCGCCCTCAATGACGCGCGCCACCATGGCGCGCGAAGGCACAAGGGAGCGCATCAGCTCGAGCGCCGTGCAGTCACGCCCCACGCAAAAGTCCGCCCTGCCAGGGCCGTCGAGCGTTGGGACGTGGGCATCGACGAGCCTCGCAGCCAGCCGTGCGCTCATGCCCCTTCCCCAAAGAGCTCCACGAGCAGGTCGGCAAACGACTCGATGACGCTCCACACGTGCTCTGACGCACGCCAGGCGACATGGATGGGGATGGTCGCGTCGTCTCCCAGCGAGATGATGCGCAGGCTCTCGTTTTCCGCCTGCCCCGTCATGGCCCTCGCCAGGTCCATGGGCACAAAGCAGGCCCCCACACCTCGGCTCGCAAGGTCGACGAGCGTCTCGGAGTTCTTTGACATCACGCGCGCGGCAGGACGGATCCCCGAGCGCTCGAGGATCGAGCGGGAGAGGTCTCCCGGCTCGTCCCCCTTGCCGAGCAGCAGATAGGGCAGGTCCGCCAGCGCGGCAAGGCTCCCCGTCTGCTCGACGCCCTCGATGGCGGCCTGCGCGCCGTCACCATAGAACTTGTCAAGCAGCGCGTCAGAGGCCAGAAGCACGACACGCTCCTGCCGCAGGGGACGCACGACCAGACCCGAAGCCCCCTTGGGCACGGTCGCCACGATCATGTCCACCCGACCCTCGCGCAGAAGGTCGACCAGCTCGTCGTTCTCGTCCTCCTCGAGCTGGATGCCTACGCCGGGATGGGTGGCATCAAACGCGGCGATGGCCGTCGGCATGAGCAGACGGCCGCGCGTCGACGCGACGCCAATGGCAAGGAGCCCCTGCGCGTTGCCGGCTATGTCGGCAAACTCCTGCTCGAGCGCACGACGCTCCGCCTGGAAGCGACGCGCATAGCGAAGGAACTCCTCGCCCGCGTAGGTGAGGGAAAGCGGGACGGTACGATTGACCAGCTTGACGCCTAGTTCGCGCTCGACGCTCGCCACATGCGCCGACAGCGTCTGCTGCGTGACCAGAAGACGCGCCGCCGCACGGGTGAAGCTCCGCTCCTCGGCAAGCGCGATGAAGTAGTCCATGGTGACGAGGTTCATGGAGCTCTCCGAAAAGACGGGCGCTACGCCATGCGAGCCGCTATGTGCTGGGAAAGCTCCGCGAGCGGTATCTGCACCTGCTCGTGGGTCGCCATGTCGCGCACCGTGGCGACGCCCGCGGCGACCTCGTCGGCGCCGAGCACCACGCAGATGCGGGCGCCCACCTTGTCGGCCTGCTTGAACTGGCTCTTGAGCGAGCGAGCCTGGTAGTCCTCCTCGGTACGGATGCCCGCCGCACGCAACGCCTGCGCCACGCTGAAGACCTTGGCGCGCTGGTCAGGGGTGCAGGCGACGTAGACGCACGGGTCGGAAGGCGTCTCGAGGGTGCCGCCGAGCGCGGCAAGCGCGATCGCGATGCGCTCGAACCCCACGGCAAAGCCGATGCCAGGCGTGGGACGGCCGCCCTCAAGCTCCATCAGCCCATCGTAGCGACCGCCGCCACCGATGGCACCGACGCCAGAGCCCGCGACGTCGACCTCGAAGACCGTGCGCGTGTAGTAGTCGAGCCCGCGCACGAGGGTCGGGTCCTCCTCGTAGGCCACGCCTGCCTCGTCAAGATAGGCCTTGACCTGCGCGTAGTGAGACGCGCAGTCTTCGCACAGGTTGTCCTTGGCAAGGGGCGCCGCCGCCATGACCTCGCGGCAGTGGTCGTTCTTGCAGTCGAAGGCGCGCAGGGGGTTGACCTCGGCGCGCTCCATGCAGTCGGCGCACATCTCGTCCGCATGGTCATAGATGAACTGGCGCACGCTCTGGCGATATGCCGGGCGGCACGCGGCGTCGCCCATGGAGTTGATGCGCAGCGTCAAGGCGTCGTGGGCAAATCCCAGGCGCTCAAAGTACTGCATGAGCATGATGATGACCTCGGCATCGAGGGCAGGATCCGACGCACCCAGGACCTCCACGCCCACCTGGTGGAACTGACGAAGGCGCCCCTTCTGCGGACGCTCGCCGCGGAACATCGCCTCGCCGTACCACACCTTGACGGGGGCCCCTCCCTGCGGGACGAAGTTGTTCTCGACGGCAGCGCGCACCACGCCAGCCGTGCCCTCGGGACGCATGGCCATGCGCTGGCGCGCCTTGAGGTGAGCCTCGCTCCCCCGCTCGAGCACGTCCGGAAGGAGCGCGCCGGAGAAGACGCGGAACATCTCCTTGCGCACGACGTCCGTGGACTCGCCGATGCCATGGACAAAGGTGTCCACCTGCTCGATGGCAGGAGTCTCCATCTGGTCGAAGCCGTAGGTGCCAAACAGGTCACGCGCCACGTCGAGCATGTGCTGCCAAGCGCGCATGTATCCGCCAAACAGGTCTTCCGTGCCCTGGACCTTCTGAGCCATGTGTGTCTCCTCCGATGGTGTTCGTCAACAGAGACACAGTATAGCGTTGACGGGCGGGCGCGACGTCGACCGCACCCTTGCACCCGAAAAGGATGGAAAAGGAGAGCCCTTCTGATGTGGGGAGGCGAGCCCTAGTTGGCCCTCATCTGCCACGGGCCTTGGCTCGAGCCGTCGGTGCCTGCCGCGGTACCTGAGATGGTCCCCGCCTCAAAGTCGACGGTCCCGTTGAACTGGCGCATCCTCTCGATCTCGCCCGAGAAGACCCACTCCGTCCCCTGGAGATGGATCTCGCCCGTCTCCCAGTTGACGTTGCCGGCAAGCTTGTAGCTCGCGTCGACGTCGTTGGGGTCAAAGTCGCCAAATCCCGCCTCGCAGGTGCCCGTGATCGAGCCGTCCTCTTTCACGGAATCGAAGGTGAAGAGAATGCCGCAGGTGATGGTCCCCGATCCGTCGGAATACGCGGCGCCTTCGTAGGTGCCCTGCCAGCGGAGCGGGAACGACTGCGCGCTGGCCTTTGTTGGCTCTGGCTCGGGCTCCGGCTCGGCCTCCTGCCCACTTTCCAGGTACTCATTGATCTCGTGGTCAATGCTCTGGGTGTCGCCAGCGATGGTGGGCGCGTCGTTGATCAGGGGCGCGATGAGGCGCGGCACCAGCTGCGCGACAAAGTAGCCGCCAGCAAGCACGAGCAGGATGATGAGGATGGCGCCCTTGTTGCCGACGAAGCGCTTGTACTCGTGGAGAGGGGCGGCCTTGAGCGCCACGTCGTCCTCGCCCATCTCCTGGTCGATGAGCCTCCTCCCACACCGAGAGCAGCGTCGCATCCCCGCATACACCACGGCACCGCAATGGGGGCACCGCTGCTGGATGCCATTCATCGCAGACGAGGTGAGCACCACGAAGGGCTCGGGGGTGGAATCGAAGGGCGCCTGCGCGGGCGCCGGCTGCGGCGTGCTTACCTCGGGCTCTGCCTGCGTCCCTTCCCGGGGCGCCTCCTCCACCCAGGCGTCATCGATGTCCTGGGGCTCCTCGTCCACCCAGGCGTCATCGATGTCCTGGGGCTCCTCGTCCACCGCATCGCGGACGCCTTGAGGTCCGACGTCTTCCGCAGCTCCCGATGCCTCCTGGACTGGCTCTTGCAGAGCCATCCCGCAGGCAGGACAGGTCTCCAACCCCTCATCGATGGGCACGCCGCAGTTTGGGCACTTCATATCAGGTCCTCCAAGACCATGGTCATCTCAGGGCACAGGTCACAAGCATACATGACAACGAGTGGAGGCGCGAGTCGTCTTTTTGCGAACAGTGGAGCGTTTTCACCCATGTTTAACAGAGCTTTGTGGCGTTTCGCGTCATCAAAATGACAGGTCAGACGGACATTTTGCACGCTCGGGAAAAACCGCCCCTCTCCTGCGGCTGCTCGAAAGGCAGACGACGGGAGAGGGGCGGCGCGGAAAACGCTGTACGCGAGGTTATGCGATCTTGTAGACCCAGCCGAACTTGTCCTCGATCTCGCCGGACTGGATGCCGGTCAGGGTCTCGCGGAGCTTTGCCAGGACGGGGCCGACGTGCTCCATGCCGGCACCAAAGACGTGCTCCCTGCCCTCGAGGTCGACGACCTTGCCCACGGGGCTGATGACGGCGGCGGTGCCGCACATGCCGCACTCCTCAAACTGGTCGATCTCGTCAAAGCGGACCTGACGCTCCACCACGTCCAGGCCCAGGTACTCGCGAGCCACCTGCACGAGCGAGCGACGCGTGATGGAGGGCAGGATGGAGTCGGTCGCGGACTGCGGGACCACCAGGCCACCATCCTTGGTGACAAAGAGGAAGTTGGCGCCGCCGGACTCCTCCACGTAGGTGTGGGTCTGCGGGTCCAGGAACATGTTGTCCGCAAAGCCCTCCTCGTGCGCAAGCACGCTGGGATAGAGGCTCATGGCGTAGTTGAGGCCAGCCTTGATGTTGCCGGTGCCGTGCGGAGCGGCGCGGTCGTACTCGGGGACCTTGAGGGCCACGGGCTGGACGCCGCCCTTGTAGTAGGGGCCGACGGGCGTGACGAGGATGCGGAACTGGTACTCGGTGGCGGGCTTGACGCCGATGACGTCGCCGGTGGCGATCATGAACGGGCGGATGTAGAGCGTGGCACCCGAGCCAAAGGGAGGAACCCACGCGAGGTTGGCCTTGACGACCTGCTTGACCGCCTCGACAAAGCGGTCCTCGGGGAAGGCAGGCATGCAGATGCGGCGGGCGGAGTCGGCCATGCGGGAGGCGTTCATGTCGGGACGGAAGCAGACGACGTCGCCGTCCTTGGTGGTGTAGGCCTTGAGGCCCTCGAAGACCTCCTGGCAGTAGTGGAAGATGCCGGCGCACTCGCTCATCACGAGCGTGTGGTCGGGCGTGAGGATGTCCTCGCCCCATTCGCCGTCCTTCCAGTTGCAGGCGTAGCTGTAGTCGGTCTTGGTGTAGGCAAACGTCAAGCTACCCCAGTCGATGTCCTTCTTCTCGATGGCCATGAGTGCCTCCTTGCGTCACGGTTTCCAGATCTGATGGATGAAGCTTACTACCACTGGGACGCGCATGCGCCAAAAGCAGCACGCGTGAAACACGACTGAGACAGAGGCCGACATGGTATGCGCTACACTTTGCTGACAGAAACCACAATCAAAAACGACGGGAGACATCATGCGCATGTTCAGGAACGACTATTCCGAAGGGGCGGCACCGCAGGTGCTTGCCGCGCTCGTCGCCACCAATGACGAGCAATGCGTGGGCTACACGGAGGGAGACCCCCACTGCGAGCGGGCACGCGAGCTCATTCGTGCCGCCTGCGGGCGCGAGGACGTTGCCGTCGAGTTTGCCATTGGGGGAACGAGCACCAACCTCGTCTGCGTGAACGGCCTGCTTCGTGACTGGGAGGGCGTCATCTGCACGCCTGACGCCCACATCAACACGCACGAGACGGGCGCCGTCGCCGCCACGGGCCGCAGCGTGCTCCCCACGCACGACACGGACGGCTTTCTCTCCGTCGCGGAGGCCGAGCGCGTCTGGCGCTACCAGACGGGAACGGGACGCCACATGACGCGTCCCGCCATGATCTACATCTCCAACACCACCGAGCTCGGCGGCGTCTGGTCGCTCTCCCGCTTTGACGCCATCTGCGACTGGGCGGCCTCCCATGACCTCAAGGTGTTTGTCGACGGCGCGCGCATGGCCTCGGCGCTGACCTCCCCTGCAGCAGAGGGATTGACGCTCGAGCACCTGGCCGCGCGCGCCGACGCGTTCTACCTGGGGGGCACCAAGAACGGCATGCTCTTTGGCGAGGCAGTCGTCATCTCCGACCCCGGGCTGCGCGACGCCTTCCCCTACCTCATCAAGGAGCGCGGCGGCCTCATGGCAAAGGGACGCCTTCTGGGCGTGCAGTTCGAGGCGCTCTTCACGCCGGATGCCGATGGCGACCTCCCCTACTGGAAGCTCGCACGCAACGCCAACAGCCGCGCCTTCCGCCTGAGGGACGAGCTGGTGTCGCTCTGCTTTGACGCCTATGGCGATGCACCCTCAAACCAGCAGTTCTTTGCCTTCGAGCCCGCAGTCGCGCGGCGCTTTGCGGAAGCTGCCGGCTGCGAGGTCTTCCAGGAGCTGCCCGATGGGCGCCTGCTCACCCGCTTTGTGTGCTCATGGGCAACGACTGACGAGGACGTGTCCGAGCTCGTCGACTTTGCGCGCACGCTCTAGCGGACTGCCTGACCGTAGGGGGTACTCCCTTTCGGTCAGTGACGCACTGTATTAGTGAACGACAAGAGGGCGGGGGCGAAACGCACACGTTTCGCCCCCGCCCCTTGTTTTGGCATGTCGGCTGACCTTATGAGACCAGCGTCGAGATGTCGATGTTGGCGTTGGAGAGCAGCCCGTTCATGAAGGAGTTCCACTGCTCGGAGCCCGAAGAGGCGCTCTGGGCATAGAGCTGGTAGGCAACGTAGTATGCGGTCTGCGCGGCCTCGTAGGTGGCGCCCTCAGGCGTGATCTCGTAGCTGGCGAGCGCCGTGGCATAGGTGCCGTCGGGGGCAGCCCAGGTGCCCGTGTCCACGTCCCACTCATCTCCCGCAAGCTCGATGATGTAGTCCGCGTACTCCTTGGACGGCGTGGTCATGGCCTCCTCCGTCACCGCATCCTCGGGGTTGTCCATGGGATACGTCGGTGCGGACGGCATGACGCCCGTGGTCGTTCCCACCACATCGTCATGCAGGCGGCTCGTGATGGCAGAGGAGCGCAGGAGGGCGATGACGGATTCCTCCTCCATGCCGTAGCTGTCCGCGATGGCGGCATAGTCGGAAGACCCCAGCATCTGCTCGGCGTAGGTGGCCAGGTCCTCATCGGTGACGGAGATGTCGCGATTCTGTGCCTCGCGCTCGATGATGCGGCTACGCGCCACAGCAAGGGCGTTCTCTGCGGAGGGAAGCTGGTAGTTGCCCTCGGCGTCGCGCACCGCCTCAAGCGGGTTGCTCTGCTGGATGGCGTCGCGGATGGAGATCTCCTCGGTCTTCCCGTCAAACGTGAAGGTGGCGATGGGGTTGTCCAGCTCGGCCTCGGAGACTGCCGTCTTGCCCGCAAGCGAGCGATCTGCCGAAGAGGTGGCTCCCCCGCCCAGCACGAAGCGGCCGAGAAGCAGGCCGAGCACGAGCGCGGCACAGGCAATGCCGATCCAGGCGTTCTGGCTCAAGCCCTGCTTTGCGACGGGCTCGGGCTCGTCGGCAACGTCCATGGCCGCAGGCTCCTCGGACGCCTCGGCAACATCCACGGCATCGGACACGTCCTCGACGATGGCGTCGGTCACGATGTCCGCGGCGTCATGCGCCATGTCCTTAGTGGTCGAGACAAACTCTTCCTTCACCTGATCGACAACCTCCTGGGGGATGGGGTCGACGGGGGCATCCGTGGCCTCATCAGTCGTAGGCAGCTCTTCGTCTGTCATCCTTGCCTCCTTTTGCGTATGCGTATACAACGGCGTAAGGCAACCGTTGTGACAGTGGAATTCTACCCCATGGTGGCAGGCGGCAGACGTATGTCACGAAAGGGATACGTTGACTCACAAGGGTCCCACCCCTTTGAGTCAAGAAAAAAGGTCAGAGGAACACATCCTCTGACCTGCACATGTACTGGAGCCAGCTATCAGACTCGAACTGATGACCCCCGCTTTACGAGTTCTCTTTCTGCAAAGAGCGCCCAGATTGTACAGATTATCAAGCTGTTTACCTGCGATTATAAAGCGTTATAAGCGCAAGCAGAACATGCTACAATCAGAATGTAGGGCATATGTAGGGCATCGTGTAGGGCAAAGCGTGGGCAACGGAGCAACGCAGCGATGCACAGCAGTTCGGGGGCTGCAATGGCTGATAAGTACGAGCAAAGCGGGCTAAGGAAGAGCACTAAGCAGATCAAGACACGCACCGGACGAACGAAAGAAATAACAGTCTGGCGTGGCTATCTAAAGTACCGATCACCGAACCCCAAGTACCTAGAGCCACCAGCCGAGGGCGAAAAGGACACGCGCACCCAGACACAGCGCCGCAAGACGGCATGGCTAGAGGTCACGACGGCATTTGACCCAGAAACCGTGCGAACTGAGAAGCAAGCCAGGGACGCACTCGCAGAGTGGAAGCGCCGCATGAATGATGAAGCCGAGCGTGCTTCTTTGCCCAGCGCAAGCACAACAGTTGGCGTGTGGGTGAGCTCTTTCGTTGACGATCTGGAATCGTCCGGCAGCGTAGAGCGCCGCACCGTGCGGGACTATCGGGGCATAGCCAGGCGCATATCAGAAGGTTTTGAGGGCGTGACGTTGCGCGACCTTACCCCGACCATGATTCAGAAGTGGGAAAACAGGCTAACGGCATCTGGCATGGCATCAACTACGGTAATCAAGTACCACCGTCTACTATCGGAAGCTTGCACGCACGCCGTAAACGTTGACGTGCTGGTAAAGAATCCGTGCCAAGCAGTTAAGACACCTAAGAGAAAAGCACCCTCACCCAACGCCATGACCACCGAGGGCTACGCACGTCTTGCAGCGACCCTAGACAGCATGGAGCCATCACCGATAATCACGTCCGCAGCCATCGCAATGTATACCGGAATGCGGCAGGGCGAGGTATGCGGGTTACGCTGGCGCTGCTATGACCCAAAGGCACGAACGATTCAGGTTGAGGAATCCATCGGCATTGCCCATGGCGGCACCTACAGCAAGGCACCAAAGACGAAGAGCAGCCGCCGAACCGTGCCAGTATCGCCGCAACTTGCAGCCATCCTAGAGCGTAGACGCAGGGCCATGGCCCATGAACTGCAAGAGGGCGGCATGGAGCTAAAGCCGGAGGAATTCGGGAAGCTGTACGTAGTCGGTTTCATTGACGGCAGATACCGCGATCCGTCACGCATCAGCAGGGAGTGGGCCGCACTGTCTGAGTCTTTCGGGCTTGTCGGCACCCAGGGCCGCAAGGTTTCGTTTCACGACCTAAGACACAGTTTCGCTACCAGAGCTATTTCCGCTGGCGCTGACGTTAAGGCCGTGGCAGCGGTATTAGGCCACACCAACGCAGCCATCACGCTAAACGTCTATGCGGACGCAGACCCAGAAAGCAAGCGCCGCGCATCCGATCTGGTATCAAACGCCATCGAAGCGCAAGGCGAAGTTGAGCCTTACGCCGAGCTGGCAGAAGCGGAGTTGTAGCCATGGCGCAAGCTGCACAGCTGCTTAGAGATCCGCGCACGTTCATGCCGCTGGCAGACGGTAAGCCCCTCATGAGCGCCATACCAAAGCAGTATCTGGGCATGTTAGCCACCTATGGCTATTACGACACGCAAGGCAACCTAGCCAACCGACTGAGCGAGGGCGGGAGAACCATCCACAGGGTTACTGTGAATGGCTGGATCAACGGCACCCTGAACATGAGCAACAAAGACGTTGCGTATGTTGCGCACGTTTTGGGCGTGTCACCGCTTTGTGTGCTCGACCTATGCGAACCATCCGAGAGCGAAGCAAGCACCGCCCACCATGAACGAATCGCCATGGTTGACCTACTCCATTGCCTAAGCGACTGGCAGAAGAGCGGGAAGAGAACCATAGCGAGAAACGCCTACGCACTCGCATGGCTTAGAGACATGGATCTCGACTACCCAGCAACAGCGGAAGGGCTGGGGGACGTTATCAGGCGCATAAGGGGTGACTACCGCGACCTGCAAAGGCTGGCAGTTGACGCAGCCGCATACTACGCCGTGGCATGCGACCCAGACAAGCAAGGGAGTTTGGTTTCTCGCATAGCCGAAGCTGGACGGGCCTACAGCGCCGACACGCTGTAAGCAACCATAAAGAGCTTGTGTGCTAAGCGTGAAGGTAGGTTGTCGGGTTTTTTCGATTATTAGGACAGCCCACAACCCTCCACCGTCGCACCTACAAATTGCCATCGGTTGCACACTATCACACACTTTCACACGCTTTTTGAAAGTAGTTGCAATTGTGGCGCTAGAGATTCAACTAGTGATGTAGCAGAAACGCCAAAATTCTTACATGTGGGACATTATTGCAGGTAGACGGCATACTCTTTACAGGCTATTGTGCTCTTGTCAATCCAAAAAGGGAGACGGGAGCACCCTTATGAGCACCATCGAAATCGAAGTGCAGCACGCAGACCGCATGACGCTGGGGCCGCTGATCACGACGAAAGACGCAGCCGTATTGCTGGCTTGCACTACGCGCAAGATCTCGGACATGTGCGCCAAAGGCGAGATTAAGGCCGTGAAGGTTGGCTCTGATTGGCGCATCAACACCGCTGCTTTCCTAGAGCAGTTTGGTATTGCCTAAGCGGGTGTTTGGAGTTGCCCCCAAAAGACCCTTACACCCAGCTAACAGACGCGCAAATGCGAGGGCTTCACGAAGCAGGGGCAAGCGCAAACGAATGGCTTGCGTATTGTCGGCTAACCCGCTTTCACAATGACCCAGAGAATCCATCACAGTGTTGGACTAGCGCAAAGGACACAAGCGACCGCACAGGCATCAACGAAAGTGTTTTTAGCCGATCTCTCAGAAGCCTATGCAAGAAGTGTTTCTACGTGCGTGGGCAAGCAATGCCGATACTTACGCAAATCAGCCGTGGACACAACGGAAACGTGGCAACCTACCGCGACAACCTATACCAGTGTGCCGTGCTCGACCACACATATCCGTAAAAGTAGCAAGGCAACTTTGCACACCTACTTTCGTGAGTAGCAAGGCTTTTTCTAACAGCTACCCGAGTAAAAGACGAAGAAGTAGCAAGGCAAATCAGTACATGTAGCAAGGCAAATCCGACCCAGTAGCAAGGCAAATCCGACCCAGTAGCAAGGCAACGTTGCCGCCCCAATAGATATACATAAATACAAAACCCCCACCCCACCAACTCACTAGAAAGTAGGAGCGTCACCGATGAACGACACAGGGAGAGGGCCACCAGATCAGGCAACCGTAAACAGAAAAGACCCTCACATGGGGCAAGCACGTGAGGGCCGTTCAGTAGGCGTACACCAACTGACATCTAGGAGGTTATCAGAATGAGTGACACAGAGCGGGGCGGGGGCGTGGAGATGAACAAAGAGTTCTTGCGCAACGTATGCATGTGGCTGGCTGCACATGGCTACTGCAACGTGCGGGAGGGCTACGAGCCATCTATGGAGCGGTTCAGGGACCCGCGCAACGGCAGCACGATTACCCCAGAGGAATACGCATACCTGCTGTTTGCCAACCCAGAGCAAGCGCCAAAAGAGTTCAGGGCAGCTTTCATCGACCCGCCGCAGCAGGTTGGGCCAGAGATCCTAACGGCAATGCTCAGGGCCGCAGGGTTTCCCGCATTCATTGCGACACGAGCACCCAGCAGCACGGTACCGGAGCACGGCAAGATTGAAGAGTGGGCCGACCGCTACGGGGAAGCAGCGCCGTGGCTATGGGTGATGGGCGGCAGCGACACAGAGAGGACAACCGTTCTCGCATGGGCCGCTATCGACGTTAGCAGCGCCATGGGCGCTGGGGTGCCGCCGATTGGCGCAATTGTCTACAAGCACTTACGCGACCTTTGCGAAGAGGTCAATTCGGCAGATCTGTACGGAGAGAACAGCAAGCACAACGCCATGAAGCCTTACAAGACTTGTGCCGTGCTGATTATCGACGGCATGGGCGAGGAACGTCACGGAGCACGGGAGCTGGACACGATACGGCAGGTTGTCGATGCACGTTGCCGCAACTTGTTACCCACCGTGTTTGCATCTGCAATGGGCCTAAAGGATTGGGCTAGCACCTACGGGGGAGCCGACTACACCCAGGCACACAAGACCGCAGCGCAGATAGCCGAGGGCCTTTGCTCTTTCGCTGAGGGCATTAGCAAGTCCGAGACGGCAGCGACAGTGGCCCAGCACGTCATAGACCTAGGCACAGTGGCTTAAACGTAAGCAGGCTGATATCTCTTGCTCATGGCTAGGGGCTGTTTACAAGACAGCCCCTTTACTATGCAGATAAGTTACGGGAGCAGATTGGAAACACCACATCAGGTACCCCCCCCCTATTTCCTAAGCAGATATCGCCATCTGGGACCAATGGGGGAACCTAAAAAAAGTCGCGTGCCATAGTTTCAAAAGTGGGTGGTGTTACGCAGAGCCTGAAAAGGGCGGATAATGCGAGTTTTTCACCCCTAATGCCCCGCTTTGTCTGGGAAGTGCAAGCAATGCGAGGGCTATCGCTGACAATGCCAACCGCCCAGATCTGGGAGCTAGTCGGTATACCGACCACCAACGCAGGGGTGCGGGGTCTCCCCCGCTATGTGTCGCCGTACGTACAAGACACGATTCTTGCAATACCGTACGCACAGACCTAAAACAATAAACTATTGATGAAAAGGACCGCACAAAGAACGAAATTGGGAACGAATGTTCCTATATGAAGGCAATCTGTTATTGCTTTTTCATCAGAAGATTTTTTATTTATGCTCGTTTACCTGCGGTTTCACATTTGTTTCACGTGTTTTCTGTTGCTTACTTTACATAATATGCATTATCACAGTTTCTAACATCTAGATTCTCACCAATCTAGATATCTGTTTTGTGGTAGAATGGATGGTAGCTGTACACCTACAAGCGAAGAAAGGATGAACATGGCAGGTAGGCCAAAGGCAACCGAGAAAAAGACCACGTTGAGCATCAATAGGGGCCTGAGTGGATGGCTAGAGTTTCGCGGACGCGACTACAGCAGGGGTGTATCCGAGTACCTTAATTCCCTGGCTGAGCGAGATCGTGAAACCGTGCTGACCGAGGGCGGAGAAGTGGCAGAGCGCTACAAGGCGTTTTGCAGGGCCGTTGGCTACGACGAAGAGCTAGACAGCCTAGGCAAGTAGAACAGGCTGAAAAATGCCCACCTACGCCATCGGGGGGGGCAAGGTGGGCAAGGGCAGCGCCGATGAAGGCGCAGAAAGAAGGGTAGCACGATGAATGCAGTAAAGACCAGCGGGAGTGAACTTCTCGACATGGTAGACGATACCGCCGACAAACTTCACCAGCTCCGCATGCTGGGGGATTTGCTCATGGGTTATAGCTCCGGCGAATCCCTCACGCTGACAGCCGATGCACTCGACGGAATTGTTTACACGATCAACGGCATAGAAGAGTCGTTGCACGCTCTGACGGACGGGGTTCTCGACATGTTTTCTAGTGCCGACAATGCCGATCTCTATGCGGAGGTGTAGCACGATGATTGATCAGCAACCAATCACAATGCCCAACAGATCCGCTGCTTTTCTGCGAGCCAAACGTGAATCGCTGGGGCTATCAGTCCGTGAAGCCGCTGAGCGAATTGGGATATCAGCGCAGACGCTAAGACGCTACGAGCACCAGGGCCTTAGCAGTCGCGTTAGGTTTAGCCGTGTCGATAGGCTTTGCTGTGCATACAGCATCAGCGTTAATCATCTCTTGTCACTCGCAATGCAGCCGGCATAGCAGACGGCACCACGAACCGCACCACATACCCGCCCCGCTAATCAGTAGGGCGGGTTTCTTTGTCCGCTGGCTTGCTGAGAGGGCAAATTAGGGGCCTAATCATGCTATGCGGACAATTAGCCGAGAACTGTAGAGAGCGCCCAAATTCGGGATTACATGAAGCCATACGAAGCCGTATAAGGTCATTCAAGCGCCCCCAACGTCCCCACAGTCACCATTCCCGAATCAACCAATTGCCCCCATAGAGGGCAAAGGACAGACACCCCCACCTTTTTGCTATCTGGAAAATACGCTGCACGTCCCATGTGCTCTGCATTTTTGCTCAAACGCTCAAGAACGAAACTGGCCTATTGGGGTGCGTCTATCTCCCCTACCACCACACCAGAGAACCGCCTAAAGGGTTACGAAACGCCAATGTAGGGCAAATGTAGGGCATGAGCGTAGGGCAAAACAGCCAACTAAAGCAAACAGGCCAGACGCTTTTTGCTGTCTGACCTGCGAAAATGTGATGGAGCCAGCTATCAGACTCGAACTGATGACCCCCGCTTTACGAGAGCGGTGCTCTACCGACTGAGCTAAGCTGGCGCTTCCGCGATGAATGATTATCGCACTCCTTGGGGGCGTCCGTCAACTGTCAGCTGACGAGGCCCCAACCACCTCCATCGCTCCATGAAAAGGGCAAGCGAGCCGGGACGCTCTTCAAGCGGCTTTACGCCGTCAAAAGCGGCCAGCGGCGCAGCCGTCTGCGTAGCCACACAAGGCGCCGCAAGCCGATTTCTCGCAGACGCGCCCACAAGGGACGCACCCGCTCGCTCTCATATGATGTTAGCAGACAAGCAAGCTGATCGAGTTATCGGCCGAGAATGTCGTGGGCAGGGAGAAGCTCCCTACCGCTACTCGACGATGGAGATGCGCCCTCGCCCGAGGCCCGGCCTTAGACTCACAGGGAAAGCGACGAGATGGTGATGGCCGAGTTGGCGAGCAGGCCATTCACATAGTCGGTCCACTGGGCGGAGTAGTCTGCCTGCCTGGCAACATGCTGCTGGTATGCGGTGTAGTAGGCCTGCTGGGCCGCCTCGTAGGTCGCTCCGTCGGACGTGATCTCGTAGTCGGCAAGCGACGTCGCGAAGGGACCATCGGAAGACGCCCACGTGTCAGCCTCGGCATCCCACTCGTCGCCCGCAAGGCCGATGATGTAGGACGCATACTCAGGCAGCATGGTCACCTCTTCGCCCAGCTCGGGCTCTGCCGGGGGCTGGGGCTCCTCGCCCACGCCTTCGGACAGCACGTGATCGCGCAGGCGCGACATGAGTGCCGCCTCACGCAGAAGCACGCCTGCCGCATCCTGCTCCATGCCGTAGCCGGTGGCAATCGTCGAAAGGTCGGTCGTCCCAAAGGTTGCCTCGGCGTACGCGTCCACGTCCTCATCGGAAACCGTGACGCCCTGACGCTCGGCCTCCGCCGTGATGACCTTGCTGCGGGCAACCGCGAGCACGCTCTCTGCGGAGGGCACGCGGTAGGTGCCATCGGACTTCTTGACGGAATCAAGAGAGCCGCTCTCCATGATCGCGTCACGATAGGTCAGCTCGTAGCTCTTGCCGTCAAGCGTATAGGTGGCAACGACGTCGTCAAGCTCACCTTCAGCCAGCGAAGTCTTCTGTCCAGGCGCCATCCCGGAAAGGCCGCCCGCAATACCGCCAAGGAGGAAGTGGCCGATCGCACAACCCACAAGCAGGGAGGCAAGCACCAGAGCGATGACCGTCGGCAGGCCGATGCCACGTGGCGCCGTCTGCTCACCGCGATACCGTGGCATGCCTAGGCCCCCTTTGCCGCAGACACGATCTCTTTGGAGATGATCCGCACGTATCCACGGCCGTTTTCTGCATCAAAGCCCACACGGGAGATGAGCGCGTCGCGCGTCGCTTCGGAGATGTTGCCGCGGATAAAGTCGGAAAGGGCAAAGAGCATGTCGCGGTATTCGGGGTCCCCGTGATAGCACTGGATCGCCTCGTCAACGATGCCCCAGACCTTGTCAGAGCGCTCCGGCGAGCACATCCCCAGCTGGATGAGGAAGCGGAAGGCGGCAAGGCGCACGATGGCAGAGTCCTCGTCAAAGAGCGATGCCTCCGCCCCGTCATAGGCCTCGTCGACCAACTCGGGATGGGCGGGAGCAAGCTTTGCGAGCGCCGTCAGCACCTCCCAGCGCGTCTGCGCCTCGGGACGATAGAGCGCGTCGATGAGCTCGTCCGCATAGGGAACGACCGCCTCGGCGTCCTCTTGCGCGATAAGGGCTATGGCGTGCGACGCCTCCTGTCGCTTGCGACGATTTGCCCCCGCAAGCACCTCGACGAGCTGGCCCATCTCGGCTTCGGACGCAGGCGCAGCTGCCTGGTTTTCGAGTGCGTCATTTGACTGGGAAGCAACGTTGTCTTGTGCCATGAGAACCTCTTCCGATCTATTGCCAGCCACGTTTGGGAATGGCTCAACCCGTCTATTCTAGAGCGAATCAACCTGTTTATTCTACTCGTGAAAGCCGTCCACCATGGCCGTGCCGCTACGCGGGTCCTGATGAATGTCAATCAACCCCAACTTTGCCGCCTCACGCAGGAGCGCCGTGAACGAGCGGTAGCCGTAGGAGGTCTCCGAAAACTGGGGGCGCTTGCGCTTCATGGTGTCCTTGAGCCTCGAGGCAAGGACGGGACCGTCATCGTCGCGCTGTGCCGCGACAATGGACTCAAAGAGCAGCTGGTAGCAGGGGTGCTTCTCTTTGGGGACGACGTTTTCGAAGCTGGGCACCCCGCTCGAGGCGACGATGTCCTCGTAGAACAGGAACTCGTCGCAGTTCTCGGCAAGCAGCGAGCTCGTTGCCTCCTTCATGCCGACCCCGATGACCACCTTGCCATATTCCTTGAGCTTGGCCACAAGCGGCGAGAAGTCGGAGTCTCCAGACAGGACCGCAAAGGTGTCGATGTGGTCGCGCGTAAGGCAGATCTCCACCGCGTCGACCGCCAAGCGGATGTCTGCGGAGTTCTTGCCCGTAAAGGCCCGGTCGGGAATCTCGATCAGCTCGATGCCGAGCTCATGCAGGGGCGTGATGGCGTCGGGAAAGCGCTGCCAGTCGCAGTAGGCGCGCTTCGAGACGATCCTGCCCTTGTCGACGAGCCTCTCCAGGATGCACTTCATGTCGGGCATGGGCCCCACTTCCTGGTGGCCATTGCGCTTGCGGCGTCCCGTCCCCAGCGCAAGGTTCTCATAGTCGATGAGGACGGCGATCGAGCTCTGTGTTGTTTCGTTCATGCAGTGGTTTCGTTTCTCTCGTATGCCCCCAGAAGCCGTCGTGGCATCTGGAAGACACATCAATGGTGGTGATGGTGATGATGATCGTGGTGGTCGTGGCCCTCGTCCTCTGCGCTTGGCAGCACCGACCAGTCGAGGCCTGCGGCCGTGCTCGTGCCCTCGTCCTCGTAAAGCAGCTCGAGGGCCTGGGTTCCCATGCGGGAGCCGCCAACCTGGCAGAGCGTGTCATACAGCATGAAGCTGGTCTCCGCCCCGGGAAGCGTCACCTCGAGCTCCTCTGCCTCCGCAAGCGCCAGACCGAGGTCCTTGCGCAGGTGCTCGGCGAGAAAGCCCGGCTTGAAGTCGCCAGCAGCGGCGCGCGGGGCAAGGCGCGTGAGCGCGACCGAGCCTCCCATGCCGCCCGACACCATGTCGAGCATCAGGTCCTCGTCGATGCCGCTCTGGCGCGCAAGGGCGAGCGCGTCTGCCCAGCCGACCATGCAGGAGGCAAGCGAGACCTGGTTGCAGAGCTTTGCAGACTGGCCCGCGCCCGCATGGCCAAAGTAGAAGATCTTGCTCGAGAAGCTCTCCAAGACGCCGAGCACGGGCTCGACATAGCGTTCGTCCGCGCCGACGATGAGCGTGAGGGTGCCGGCAATCGCACCCTCCTCCCCTCCCGTGACCGGGCAGTCAAACGCATGCAGGTCCATGACCTCGGCCGCATCGTGCAGCTCGCGCGCGAGCTGCGGGGAGCTCGTCGTCAGGTCTATCAGGTACGCGCCCTTGCGTGCGGCAGACAGAATGCCATCTGCCCCAAGGTAGACGTCCTCGACGTCGGTCGGGTATCCCACCATCGTAAGGACCACGTCTGCGTCGGCGGCTGCCTGCGCAGGGGTCTCCGCCCAGACCGCGCCGCGAGACAGCAGGCCCTCGGCCTTGTCCTTCGTGCGATTGTGGACCGTCAGGGAATACCCGGCGTCAAGGATATGGCCGCCAATCGGCTCACCCATGATGCCCGTGCCTATGAGCGCCACGCGCCTAACCCTCGCCTGTGCCATGCGGCCTTTTCCTCCTTACGCGTTCGGCAAGACGGAAGGGAGGAAGGTACTCCCCTCCTCCCGTCTCACGCAACGCTACCTTTGACGTTTACGCCTTGCCTCCGCGAACCTTGCGCGCGATGCGGTCCGTAAGCGACAGCTTCTCGCGAAGGTCGTCGCCCCAGAACACGAGGGCGACCATGCCGGGACCGACGTGGCTGCCGAGGATGGGTCCCACGGTGCTATGGATGATGGCGACATGCTCGCACCCCGGCACCTTGCGAACCTGCGCGTCGAGCCAGGCGGCATCCTTTTCGGCATCTGCGGACACGATGGCAAGCGGAAGCGACGTGTCCTGCGAATACCTCTCGCGGAAGTGATCGATGATCGAGCGGAGCGCCTTCTTGCGGCCACGGCACACGCCGCAAAGCGTGAGGGCGCCGTTGGTGTCGTACGAGAGCTCCGGCTTGATGTCGAGCTTGCCGCCGACCTGCGCGGCTGCAGGCGGGATGCGTCCGCCCGCGGCCAGGGCATTGAGGTTGTCCAGCGTGAAGTAGCCATGCACGAAATAGCGCGACTCGCACGCCCACTCATAGACCTCGTGGGCCGTGAGGCCCTTCGACGCCTGACGCGCCATCTCGATGACGAGCAGCTCGACGGCCACGGAATCGCAGCAGGGATCGAGCACGTAGAGCTCGAAGTCCGGATACTGCTCGCGCAGCATCTCCGCCGCCTGCTCCGCATTGCGTATGGAGGACGAGAGTCCGCCGGAAAGCCCCACATAGATGGTGGGCATGCCCTTCTTGGCTGCCTCCTCGAAGACCTCGAGGTAGCGCCCGGGTGAAATGGCGCACGTCGTGTAGTGGAGCGACGGGTCCTTGCGGAACTGCTCGTAGAACTCATGGGGCGTCTGGCTTGCCCACTGGTCGTCCATGACCTCGCCCTCGGGCGTGACGTACGAGAAGGGAATCAGCTCGAGGTCAAGGCGCTTGAGCACCTCGGGCGAGAAGTCCGCGCTCGAATCGACGATGATCCTGCAGGACCTCGCTTGGTGAAACTCGTTCGAACCAAGCGCAACATCTTCTGCCGACATTACGGGCGTGTCCGCCGAGAGCTCACTCTCGGCGGACACGAGCTGGTCGGCTGTTGCGAACGTGTCGCTAGGCAATGCCGTCCTCACTCTCAATCTGGGGCTTGATGATGCCATAGCCGCCGTTGCGACGACGATAGATGACGTTGATCAGGCCCGTGGTTGCATTCTCGAACACATAGAAGCCGTGGCCCAGAAGGTCGGTCTGCACGAGCGCCTCCTCCTCGGTCATGGGCGTGAGCTTCACATACTTCTCGCGGACGAGCTGCTCATCCGCAGGGACTTCCTCAATGAGGTCCGCAAGGTCGGAGACGGACATCTCGACGACGGGGCGCGGGGCGCGGGTGCGACGGTCGAGCACCTTGGTCTTGTACTTGCGGATCTGGCGGCTGACCTTTCCTGCAGCCTCGTCGATGGCGGCATCGATATCCTCGGAAGAAGACGTGACGCGGACGATGCGGTCGCGCACATACACCGTGACCTCGCATGTCTTGCGCTCGGGGTTGGAGGGGTTCTTGTCCACCCTCAATACCACATCCGCCGACATGGGCTGGATGTCAAACACCTTCAGGGCACCACCGATCTTGTCCTCCACCCGCTCGCGCATGGCGTCGGTCACGCTGATCTTGCGTCCCGAAATCTTGATGTCGGCCATCCTTGCCTCCTCACTAGAAGTGGATACGACTGCA
>CADBRX010000187.1 GCA_902797175.1 uncultured Coriobacteriaceae bacterium
CGCCCTGGCACATGGCGCCTTCAACGCGGTCGCCAACGTGGGGGTTGTGTTCTGCTCGGCCGGGCAGACGCTTTTCGGCCCCAACCCGCTTGGCCTGGTGGCCGGCATCCCGCTTATGGTGCTAGGCGTGTTCAGCTGGATGCGCCTATCTTCCACGCGATTCTGCGACTCTACTGAGTAGGCGTAGGCCCGCAGTAAAACTGTGTGATTCTCCAGGCGCTCCGGTCTTGGATTCCGGAGCGCCTTTTTGGTGCTTTGAGTGGGCTCATCTACACCGTTGAAGCCCGTGAATGGCCGTCCCTCGGCTGCGCGACGCCCAATCTTCGAGATGGAGAGCAGCGTTGTAGTTGCATGCGGTCGAAGCCTGATGTGCTATATTCCACAAGTAGAATATAGAAAGGACTCATATGCTGCGACACGGCATCTTGGGACTCATCAACAACGGTGACAAGACCGGCTACGAGATCATGAAAGTGTTCAGGGACTCCCTGAACCACTTCTGGTCGGCACAGACCAGCCAGATCTACCGAGAGCTGCGCACGATGGAACAAGCCGGTTGGATCAGCCAGACGCATGAGGAGCAGCAGGGAAAGCCGGACAAGAACGTCTTCTCCATCACGCCTGACGGACGTGACGAGCTTCTGCGCTGGCTGCGCGATGACGGTCTTCCCACCGGCTTCAAGAATCCCTTCCTGATGAAGGTCTTCTTCATGGGGGAGCTGCCAGTGGAGGAGAGCATTGCCTTTTTTGAGGACTTCCTGGAAGACCGCGTCTTTCCCGATGGGGGAGCGGAGGCGTCCGTGAACGCCGACCTGTATCGGCAGGCGATGGCGCATCCCGAGAAGGCGCTCTACTGGAAGCTCACCATCGAGTTTGGCCGCAGGTACGAGGCCATGCAACGCGAATGGTGTGCGTACTGCATACGCGAGCTCGAGAAGCTCGGGCGCCTACAGGACAGTGGCACGCAGGGAGGGCCAACGCCCGCAAGCGTAGGGGAGGAGTAATCGGTGAGGGTGATAGTGTACGACCTCGACCACAGCTATGAGGAACTCATTGAGTCGAAGTGCGACTTTGCCCTGGCGGCGGACGGCAAGTACGCTCCCTGCCAAGGCTGCTTTGGGTGCTGGACCAAGCATCCAGCCGAGTGCTTCATGAGGGACAAGCTGCAACAGGCATGCCGCATCATCGGGAGCGCGGACGAGCTGGTCATCATCACGCGGAACCTGTACGGCGAGTACAGCGCGCCTGTCAAGAACGTGCTGGATCGCTCCATCGGGACATCCACCCCGCTCAGTACCTACCGAGGTGCCCAGATGCATCACACGCTGCGCTACGGAAGGCATGACCTCTGGAAGGTGATCGTCTACGGTAACGTCACCGATGCCGAGCGGAACACCTTCCGCTTGTTGGCCGAGCGCAACGCTATCAATGACGGCTTCGAGCGCTCTGAGGTGCTGTTCGTCCAGGATTTGACAGAACTGGAGGGCCTGCTGTGAAGACGATTCTCATCAACTGCAGCCCAAAGAAGCGCTTCTGCGCATCCGCATACTTCCTCTCGCTGCAGCGCCTGTTCGTGGGCGGCGAGAAGGTGAGCGAGCGGCTGCGCACGCCGGCGGACCACGAGCGCATCCTCGGGCAGCTGCGCGACGCGCAGGCAGTCGTCTTCTGCCTGCCGCTGTACGTGGACGGCATTCCTTCCCACGTGCTGCCCTTCCTAGAGAAGATGGAGACGTTCTGCCGCGAGAACGGCCTCGCACCCAGTGTGTACTGCATCGCAAACAACGGCTTCATCGAGGGACGGCAGAACGAGCCGCTCATGCAGGTCTTCGAGAACTTCTGTGCCCGCGCCGGGCTTGCATGGGGTGGCGGAGTCGGCATCGGTGGCGGCGTGATGCTCAACGTGACGCGCATCCTGTTTGTGGTGCAAGTTGGCCTGCTGGCGTTGAACACCGTGCTGAGCGTTGTGAACACGGGCAACTGGTTTTCGCAGGACGCTTGGTTGAACTTTGGAGAGAACGCGTTGCTCCTGCTCTTCTTCAACCTGGGCGTGCTGTTCTATCTTGTCCAGATGGGCAGGGCCATAACCAGATGCGCCCACTTCGGAAAGAAGTACACCCGGATAATGCTGCCTTCGTTTGTCTTCATACTGTTCGCGGACATCTTCTTCGTCATTGTCTCCGTGTTCGAGGGCGGCCTGTTCCGTGGCTGGCTGGCCAAGAAGGACTATGACGTGGATGCTGCCATCTCAAGCGGGGCAACCCGAAGAACCTGGTAGAAGCGCGCGGGCGCCAGTCGCCCGTGCGTCCACTTCAGCTTGACGCAGTCGGGGCGGCAGATGGCACCCGCGACGCGTGGCGCGCCGCTTTTAGGCGCAAGCGGGACTGGCAGCGCGAACGAGCCACGTACGGCGTGCTGCCACCGTCCGTCAGCCAGTCCCAGGGCCTCGAGATGACGAAGGGCTTCATCCGCCGCACCACCGGGACTAATCAACGACAGGCGCGCGTTGTGTGTGCCCGTGAAGAAGAGCGTAAGCCCGAAGGTGCTGACAAGAGAGCCGTCTTCGTGTACGTCCAACTGAACTGTCGCCGGCAGTCCAAACGCGAGCAGCCGCGCGCAGGCGACGGAGAGGCTGGTGGTCGCGTCGCCCGCGCCGGAGAGTGCGGTGCTCCCCAGGATGATGTTCTGCAAGCGTTCCATGAACTCGGCATAGCCGCTCGCCAGGCAATACTGCTCTGAGGTGCCCTTGCCGTTCGTTCCTATGTTGGTTCCCGCGATAGTCACGCGGTTCGAGCAGAGTCCCTCAAACGGGTGCGAGGTCCAACGCACCTCCGTGTCGAGACCGGCTTGCTCAAGCATCTCGACAATGCCGTCAACCGTGCCCTGTGGGTCGCGATCCTTGTGCTTGGAATAGAGTTCCTTCATGGCGTTACTCATAAACCTCCTTCAGACCAGGGCTGACACGCCAGCATGAGGACCTGACTCATGGCATGCGGCCTGAACAAGGTGTTACCCTAGCATGAGCAGGCTAAACTGCTTCTACGAGGTGTGCCATGGACTATGAGGTCAGACATATCAGGCAGGACGAGTGGCCCCTGCTCGAGGACTTTCTCTACGAGGCGATCTTTGTGCCAGAGGGTTTCGAGGGTGAGGTGCCGCGCTCAGTCATATATGACGACCCAAAGTGCCGCGCAGCTTATCTGGGGTTCGGCACGCTGCCGGATGACCGTGCCGTGGTGGCCGAGGTGGGCGGCGGGGTCGTAGGTGCCTGCTGGGTGCGCACCACCGACGAGTACGGCCGCATCGACGATGCGACGCCCTCGTTCTCCATCTCGCTCTACAAGCCGTACCGGGGGCAGGGGATAGGTACCGCCCTGATGCGCGCCCTGCTCGGCGAGCTTCGTGATGCCGGTTACATCCGTGCGTCACTGTCGGTGCAGAAGGAAAACCCGGCGCTGCGCCTGTACGAACGCATGGGCTTCCGTATCGTGGGCGACGGTTTTGACGAGAGCGAGTGGCTCATGGTCTGCGGGCTGAACCGTGCGACGGCGCTCGAGATTAGGCGGGCCGAGCCCGATGACGTGCCTAACCTCGTTGAGATGCGCATTGCCCAGCTGCTCGAGGAGGGAGCCCAGGAGTCAGTGAACCTGCGGCCTGCACTGAGGGACCACTACCTCAGGCATCTCGCGGACAGCACCTTCTTTTCGTGGGTCGCCTTTGCCGATGGGCGTATGGTTGCCACCAGCGGTTTGTCCATTGTCGAGAAGCCGCCTTACTTCGGGTGCCCGACGGGCAAGATTGGCCTCGTGTCCAGTATGTATACCAAGCCTGCGTGGCGTCGCCAGGGTATCGCGCGCGACCTGCTCTTCCGCATTGTGGACGAAGCGCGGGCGCAGGGCTGCGGGGCGGTCCAAATCACGGCGTCGGATGCGGGGGTACCCCTCTACCAGTCTGTTGGCTTCGTGCGCAATGCCAACTTCTTGCAGCTCGCGTTGTGAAGTGTTGGGAGGAGCTGAGCCATGGATAGGAAGACGTTCCACACGGCAAGTGGCAAGGTCGCCTACTGGGTCGATGCGTCTGCGGGGCCTGGTGCCCCCTGGCTTGTGTTTCTGCCCGGCCTTACGGCGGACCACACGCTCTTCGACGCACAGACGGCATATTTTGCAGGTGACGTAAACTGCCTGGTCTGGGATGCGCCGGCGCACGGCGCGTCGCGCCCATATCCGCTCGACTTTACGATGGACGACCTGGCCCGCATTCTTCACGGCATCCTGGAATCCGAGGGCGTCAGGCGCCCCGTCCTCGTGGGGCAGTCACTCGGCGGCTACGTTGCCCAGGCGTTCATCGACCTGTACCCGGGCGACTCGGCGGGCTTTGTGTCCATCGATTCCGCCCCGCTCAAGCGCAAGTACTATCCGACGTGGGAGGTCAAGGCGCTGCGCCACACCAAGGGCATGTACCAGGCGATTCCCTGGGCTCTGCTCAAGCCCTGGGGGTCATGGGGCACCGCGACGACCGAAAGGGGCCGCGCGAACATGCGATCCTTTATGGAGGGCTACACCAAGCGTGAGTACGTGGACCTGGCTGCGCACGGCTACCGAATGCTCGCGGATGCAGTCGAGACGGACAGGGCGTATGACATCGACTGTCCTGCGCTCCTGCTCTGCGGTGAGAAGGACCATGCGGGCGACGTCAAGCCGTTCAATCGCAAATGGGCTGCCGGCGAGGGCATCCCGCTCGTGTGGGTGCCGGGTGCTGGGCACAACTCCAACGTGGACGCGCCGGAGTTTGTGAACGCGCAGATCGAGCGGTTTGTTGCATACCGGCAAAGCTCGACAAGTGGGGAAAAACGAGGTGGGGCTAGCCTACGTGGATGGCAAAGCTGCCCGTAAAGCCGCACTTGGGACACGTGATCGTGTCATGGAGAATAACGCGAACGCCCCCTCCTTCTGCGGCGATAAAGGTTGCAATTAGTATAAACCGACATCTGGCAGGTGAACCCGTTATAGGGGTTTTGAGTTCGCCCCTGGTGTTTGACACAACTCACGCATCGACACGCTGGGCTTCGTGAACGCCCAGATCGAAGGGTCCATAGATGGTTTGGGGCATTACTATCTCTTAATTGCCTTTGGGAGCGTGCGAGGCTCATCCAACCAAAAGCTTGATGAAGAACAGTGCCAGCAGGTGTGCAGGATAGAACACGTAGAACAGCAGCTTGAGGCCACGGCCCTTCTTGCCGTTATAGAGCGCAATCGGAAGGATGCCCAGGATGCTCCAGCGATAGATGCCCACGTTTCTCACGAGGACCAAGAAGGCCGCCCCCGACCCGTCCCTGATAAAGGCGTCTTGGTCGCGCAGCAGGTAGAAGATGAAGACAAGGCCAATCGCCGAGAAGTTGTAGTCGACGGCAAGAAAGATGGACCCCACGGCGATGACGGCGACGGCGACGATTCCCATGACAAGTCCCTGAACGCCCTCATAGCGCTCGGTGAGGTAGTCAAAGAGCATCAAAGAGCAGAGGGCGAGGAAGAACGTGAACATGATGTTCTGTTGGCTCAGGTCGAGCCGTCCGCTATGGGCAAGGTCAAAGGGTATCTCGCTGATAAGCGCAAAGACGCCCATGCGCAGAAGGTAGCTCTGCCGGTCACGCGTGTGGATGTATCCCTCCGCAACGCAGAACGAAAAGACGGGCATGGCGATTCTGCCGATCGCGCGCATCCACATGAGCGAGGGAAAGAAGATGTCCCCAACGTGGTCAATGACCATGGAGACGAGGGCGATGAGCTTGAGTGTCGTCCCGTCAAGGAAGCGCAGGCCCCCAGGGCCATGTGCCTCGATGCGTTCGTCCTGCCCTCTCATGGAATGCCCTTTCCGTAGGGATGCGGGCGGCAAAAGGCGCCTTGGCCGCCCGCATCCTCGCGATGGGTGTGCTAGATGGTTACCTCGGGAAGCTGGTTGGCCTCACGCCACTCAGCGTAGTCTTTGAGCTCGGGCTCGCACATCTTCATCACGGCGGTGGCGACGGCTAGGTCGTCGGCAATGCCGAGGATGGGCACGTTGTCAGGAATGAGGTCCTTGGCCTTTACGAGATAGATGAACGCTGCCACCAGGGAGGCGACCACCTTGGGCGACACGTTGGCATACTCCTTGGTGATGTAGCTCTTGACCATCTGCGCCATCAAAGGCACGTTGGCGGCCGCGCCCTTGAAGGTATCGGGCAGGTTCTTGACCTGCTCCTGAAGCTGGGCCAGCAGCTCGTCGATCTTCGCGGGATCGTTCAGGAGCTCCTGTGCCTGCGCAACGCCACCCTCGATGGCCTCGTGTGCCTTGTCAAGGTTGAACTCTTCTGCCATGATGGCTCCCTTCTCTTGTGCCTGGGGTGCTTCCAGGCGCTTTACGCTGCTAGTGTAGCGTGCCCTCTGCCTCAAGAGCCTGTCGAATACGCTCGAAGTGCAGAACGGTCGACTCTTCGTTCAAACGGCAGATGTCATCCCATGTGCAGAGGCGGAAGGCGATGGCCTCACCATCCACAAGGCGCACATCCTCTTCCGAGAAGTCGAGGCGCACGTGGTAGAAGTCGACGATGTAGTTGTCCCCCCGCTTGAGGTCCACGTTCTCGTAACTGTAGATGGGAGAGGGCTCTAGGTCGTCAGCAATGGTCAGGCCCACCTCTTCGGGGACCTCCCTCCTCAGGGCGTCAAGGGTGGTCTCTCCTGAGCGCACTCCGCCACCGGGAATCTCCCACCAGCCCGCACCCCAGTGCTTATCGAGCGAACGCTGCGTGACGAGCAGGCGGCCGCTGAGGTCCTCGATGAGGGCGAGGACGTACAGCATGTACTGGCCTTCCTTCAAGAAGGCGTCTTCGCGGGGGATGGTGATTCCCGTGTGATTGCGGTCACGGTCGTAGATGTCGATCATCTCTTGCATGGAGCGTCTCCGTTCATGGTGAAGGTGATGCAATGAGGTGATTGTAGGACACCTGCGTGACAGGCGCGTAACGCCCGACCCCTCGCCGCCAAGGTGTCAACGCCTGCCCAAGGAATGGTGAATGCCTTGAATAATGCCTGCATAATGGGTGCAAATGACGCGGGGCTGTCCTGCGCCCAACCAATACGACGAGGGGAGCGTCTCATGCTGCACGAGGTCAAGTTCGCATCAAGCAACGGCCGCGACGAGGTGACGGGTTGGATCTACGTACCTGCTTGCGAGCCGGTGGGCATCTTCCAGTTGGTCCATGGCTTTGGTGAGCACTCGCGTCGCTACTTCCACATGATCGTGGCTCTTATGGACGCTGGCTTCATCGTTGCCGCCGATGACCATGTGGGTCACGGCGCCACCGCCATTGCCAACAACACGTGGGGTGACTGGGGAGACGCCGGCCCTCACACCATGATGGAGGACGAGAAACTCTTCCACGACGTGGTGGTCGAGAAGTACCCGAACCTCCCATACTTCCTGTTTGGCCACTCCATGGGCTCCATGATCGCCCGTGACTTCTCCACCAAGTACGGCGACCTGCTTACGGGTGCCATCTACTGCGGCACGACGGGCGTCTTTGAGAGCACGGCGGATGCGCGCAAGATGGCTGACGACCTTGTGAAGGCTGGCAAGGCGCACGAGAGCGACCCCTCCATCACGGCCGCCCTCTTTGGCTGGATGTTCAGTCGCTGCGAGGAAGGCGCCAAGCTCGGCAACGAGTGGATCTGCCATGATCCTTGGGTCCAGAAGGACCATGCTGAGGATCCCTTTGACGCCTTCACGCATCCTACGCACAACATCAGCATGCGTGACTTCATTGACATGATGCTCTGCATCGAGGGCACGGAATGGGCCGAGAAGGTTCCCACGGGCCTGCCCATCCTGCTCATCGCGGGCGACCAGGATCCCGTCGGAAACTTTGGTGCAGGCGTCTATCAGTGCGCCAACTGGCTCCATGACACGGGCCATGACGTGACCACGCAGCTGTGGAGTGGCTACCGTCACGAGATTCACAACTACGATGACATCAAAGACGACGTCGAGGCCACCATCATCGATTGGCTGCTGATGCAGCTGTAGACCTGATATTACCTGCTGGCATGATGAGCGGGGCGAAGGGCGTTGTTCCTTTGCCCCGCTTCTCTTTAGATCAGGATGCCGTTGCAGTGGTCAATCTCATGTTGGATGATCTGGGCAGTCCAGCCCGAGAATCGCTGCTCGTGCCACGCCATGTCTGCGTCTTGCCAGCGAAGCATGATGCTCTGGTAGCGGGTGGTGCCACGTCTTCCGGGCAGGGAAAGGCAGCCCTCTTCCGTCTCGTAGGGGCCACTCTTCTCCATTATCTCCGGGTTCAACATGGCACGGCGGGTTCCGTTGTCGTCGACGGCGATGATGCGCTTACGGACGCCCACCATGTTGGCGGCGAGCCCGACGCATTCATTGGCATGGGCTGCGAGCGTGTCCAGCAGGTCCTGGGCAACGGGTGCATCCTGTTCTGTGGCGGGTTCGCTCGGCATGCGCAGGGCAAGGCGCGAGGTCACGATGGCGCGCTCCATGGGGCTTCCTTTCGGCAGGGGACGTGCAAGCCCATGATACAATCGCGCGAGACCGACCGTGAGGAGGATGCCGTGCAGACGTTTACCAAGACGGATCGAGGTGGCCGTGCGTCGCTCGAAGGTGAGGCGGCAGCCCTACGCTGGCTCGCCGAGGCGGAGGCAGATGGTGGGCTGCACGTTGCCGTCGTGGTGTCAGCATCTTCCACCGAGCTGGTGGAGGAGCGGATTGCCGCGGGGCGTGCGACGGTCGACGCTGCTCGGCGTGCGGGTGCCGCGTTGGCACATACGCATGCGGCAGGGGCTCCCTGGTGGGGATCCCCACCTTCGGGTTGGTCCGGTGACTATCGTCTGGACCACTCGCTCACGCCTACGGTTAATGAGGGAGATGCGCCATCTACCTGGGGCGTATTCTATGCCGAGCACCGCGTGATGAACTACGTGAGGACGCTTCGTGACGAGGGGTCTTATGGGTCAAGCGAGGTCGCGGTATTCGAGCGGTTGGCCTCGCGGCTTGTGGCGGGAAGCTTCGATGCTCCCCAGCCAACGCTGCTGCAGGAGCGTGGCCTTGAGGTGGCCCGTCTCCATGGTGACCTATGGGCGGGAAACCTTTTGTGGGACTCCAATCCCAACAACGTTACGGGAGCCGCCCTCATCGACCCCATGGCGGTGGGAGGCCATGCGGAAACCGACCTTGCCATGCTCGACCTCTTTGGATGCTCTCATCTGGACGAACTGCTACGTGGCTACGAGAGCGAATCCAAGCTTGCCGACGGCTGGCGCGAGCGCGTAGGACTCCATCAGGTGGCGCCCCTGCTGCTCCACTGCGTGCTCTTTGGCGGCCATTACCTTGGTGCTGCGCTGCAGGTTGCCAGACGATACCTCTGACCGCATCTGAGGGGCCTGTTCTTGCGCGGGTGCCCTTATCGCAGGCTTCCCTCCGTACCCTTGTTGGGGTGAGCGTCAAGCTCGGCCTGTGGGATGCGTGCCATGCCTGCGCGCAGAGCGGCAAGCAGCGCCTCCTTGTCGCGTGGCAGCCATCCGTTTACGGGGACAGGGTTGCTCACGTGCACGCCAAAGAACACGCAGTCGTCTAGCTCAAGGTCCTCGAGGAAGGCTATCTCCTCCTCGAGGTACTGACCGAGCGTGCATTCCTCAAACTCACCGCGTTCGATGAGTCCCACGAGCGGCGTGCCTGGGTCCACATGCAGGGGAGATACGAAGATGAGCGTTGGCTGCGCGGCGTTGACCACTGCGGCGTTGGCTGCTGCATGTTCGGCAATGCGTTTGGGGCCCGCTGCGGCATTGATGATGTTGACGTTGAAGGGCAGCCCCGCGGCATGCAGGCGCTCAAACTGTCGTAGCGCATCATCTACGGTGAAGCACTTGTTCATGAAGGCGAGCACGTCATCCAGGCCACTCTCGACGCCAATGTTGATGTTGTTGTACCCAGCTGCCGCCAATGCGGCAAGCTCACCATCGGTCTTGGACGACACGTTAGGTATGCGTGCATAGCAACCGATGCTTCTCACGTTGGGCAAGGCCTCGTGAATCATTTCGGCAATATTGAGTAGGGCATCCGCAGGAAGGCAGAACGCATCCCCGTTGACCAGGAAAACTCGGCTCACGCCTGGAAACTCCCATGCGGCCTCCGCAAGGTCATCCACGATCTCCTCTAGGGGAGAGATGGCAAAGCTGACTTCGCGATACATGCTGCAGAAGGTGCAGGCGTTGTGGCTGCAGCCGCGTGTTACCTGCAACAAGAGTGACCCCGCCTCGTAAGGTGGCCTGAACGTCATTCCGTCGTAGTGCATGTCTGCTCCCTTGGTCGTTCTCTCTGGCATGGGATGATACGCGGTTTTTCTCTCGCGCCGCATGGACAGCGTGCGCCAAATCGGCTTGTCGCAACGTCTGGGGATGTGTTGGGCCTCGTTCAACTTGCCAGAACTAGAATGGGGCAAAGCACAGAGTGCGCCGCATGTTGGTGCTAGATAGGTGAGGAGCGACCATGCTGAAGAACTTTGCCCGCCCAAGCAAGCCCCCAAAGGACGAAGTAAAGCAACGCACCGAACAGGAACAGGCCAAGCTTGCCGCCAACCAGATGCGCATCAAGGAAGCCAAGGTCCCTGTGATGGTGATCTTCGAAGGGTGGGGTTCCGCGGGAAAGGGCAGTACGCTCGCTCGGGTGATCAAGGACATGGACCCACGTTTCTTCCAGGTGGCCACCATGGACGCGAAGCCAACGGAGGAGGAGAGCCGACGTCCCTTCCTGTGGCGGTATCTGGTGGAGATTCCGGAGGAAGGGCAGTTCAAGTTCTTTGACACCTGCTGGATGGAGGAGGTCACCCACGGCCGCGTGAAGGGGGACCTGACGGATGACGAGTACGAGCGTCGCATAGACTCCATCAATACGGCCGAACGACAGCTGGTGGACAACGGCTATCTGGTCATGAAGTTCTTCTTCCATATCGGGCAGAAGGAGCAGCGCCGTCGCCTGGACGGATTGGCGGCTGACAAGAACACGAGCTGGCGTGTGGACGAGGACGACTATTGGGAGAACGACAACTACGACCGCTGCATTGGGGTGTATGACCGCTATCTGCGCGACACCAACCGCTCGAGTGCGCCGTGGTACATCATTGACGCCCGGGACAGGGGATGGGCGACCCTGCAGGTCCTCGAGTTCCTGAATACTGGCATCGACGTGGCAATTCACAACCGTGGCATCGCGGCGCCGCTGCGTCAGAACGTGTTCCCGCTGCGCAAGACGCCGCTTTTGGCAGACATCCCCCTCGACAAGACCATCGAGGACGAGGAATATCACGCGCAGCTCAAGGCACTCCATGCTCGCCTGTCCGAGCTCCACTACGAGGTCTATCGCAAGCGCATTCCCGTGATCATCGCCTATGAGGGCTGGGACGCGGCAGGAAAGGGTGGCAACATCAAGCGCATTACCGCCGCCCTTGACCCGCGCGGCTACCAAGTCATCCCCATCGCAAGCCCCGAGCCGCACGAGAAGGCCCGTCACTATCTGTGGCGCTTCTGGAACCGACTGCCCAAGAGTGGTCACATCACCATCTTCGACCGCACGTGGTACGGTCGCGTGATGGTGGAGCGCCTGGAGGGCTTCTGTTCCGAAAACGACTGGCAGCGTGCCTACAACGAGATCAACGAGTTTGAGAAGGAGCTCTCTGACGCGGGTGCCGTCGTCATCAAGTTCTGGGTGCAAATTGACAATCAGACGCAGCTCGAGCGCTTCACGGACCGCCAGAACACGCCCGAGAAGCAGTGGAAGATCACCGAGGAGGACTGGCGCAACCGCGAGAAGTGGGACCTCTACGAAGACGCAATCAACGAAATGCTGCGCAAGACCAACACGACGTTTGCCCCATGGCACGTGCTTGAGTCAAACGACAAGCACTATGCCCGCATCAAGGCGTTGAGCATCGTGGTCGACGCTCTCGAGAAGGCGTGTGCGGCTCGCTGATCATGCGCGTACGGTTTAGGGTATCGGCGCTGCTTCTGGTTTGCTGCCTTGTGATGAGGGTCATCTTTGCCTGCTTTGGTACGGCCTTGTTTCCGTGGTGGCGCCTTGCGAGCAAGGGTCTCGTCACGCTTCAGGCGACGTTGGCA
Source organism: uncultured Coriobacteriaceae bacterium (assembly GCA_902797175.1). Taxonomy (GTDB): domain Bacteria; phylum Actinomycetota; class Coriobacteriia; order Coriobacteriales; family Atopobiaceae; genus UBA1367. The sequence continues at coordinate 12,162 of CADBRX010000187.1, forward strand.
AGCGTCATCCCCGTGGCCGTATGGGACATTGCGCTGGCCGCGGGCATCGCCTTGGCCGTCGTCCTTCTCGTGCGCTGCGGCAAGCGGCGCGACGCCCTCCTGAGATGGCTTTCGTGGGTCTGCCTCGTGGCGTCGACCATGGTTGCGCTCTTCGCGTTTTGGGCGCTCAACCACTACGCGCCGCCGCTCGCACATGACATTGGCCTCGAGGTCCGCACGTATACGACAGACGAGCTGGCAGACGCGACGTGCTTCTATCTCGAGCGCGCGGCAAAGGCCGCGCCTCTGGTCTCCCGGGACGAGGACGGAAACCTTGCGCATCAGGACTTCTACGAGCTTGCGCGGGTGGCGGGATCATCGTATCGGGAGCTTTCGGGTTCCCATGAGGTCTTTCGTGGTCCACAGGTTCCGGTGAAGGCCCTGCTGCTCTGGGGCGAGCCACTGCTCTATAGCGGGCACACGGGCATCTTCTGGGCACCAACGGGCGAAAGCGGTGTGCCCCTCAACTGCCCCGATGCCGACATGCCTTTTATCATGTGCCATGAGGCCGCCCATCGTTTGGGGATTGCGGACGAAGGCGAGGCAAACTTTGCGGCCTTTCTTGCCTGCGACGCCAGCAGCGATGAGCGCCTTGCGTATTCTGGCTACTACAACGCCTTTTCGTACTGCTTTGGCGCGCTCTACGGCGTAGACCCCGACCGTGCGGTGAACATGGTGAACGAAGAGGCGGAAGGTGAGCTGGGACAGGGCGTCTACCTGCTGTTTATTGACCGTGCCGCAGCGCATGAGCGCTATGACTCCTATAAGGGCCCATTCCAGGACGTGGGGACTGCCGTCAACGATACCTACCTCAAGAGCTTTGGGGAAAGCTCTGGCGTGCGGTCGTATGGCTTGGTCGTTGACTACCTGATTGCCTGGCACGAGGCTGCCCTGTAGCCAAAGGCGTCCTTCGTCCGTTGCGCACCGCCCCTCGGTGGGGTAAGGTTGCGTTTGTTGCCTGATGGGGAGGTGTGAGGTGGCCGTTTTCATTACGGGAGACACGCATGGCGAGATGGACATTGCCAAGGTGGACGACTTTGCCCACATGGCGCAGGGCCTTTCTCGCGATGACTACCTCATCATTCTTGGTGACTTTGGGTTCGTCTGGGCAGACCCTCCCTCGCCCAAAGAGAAAAGAAGGCTTGATTGGTTTGAGGCGCAGCCTTGGACGACGCTCTTCGTTGATGGCAACCACGAGAATTTTGACCTGCTTGACGCCATGGACGTGCACGAGTGGCACGGAGGCCATGTCCATGCGGTCAGGCCGCACGTCCTGCACCTCATGAGGGGTGAGACGTTCCAGATCGGCGGCCACAGCTTCTTTGTGGTGGGCGGTGCGCACTCCATCGATGCCCAGTGGCGAAAGCCCCATGTGAGCTGGTGGGAGCAGGAGGTGCCTTCAGAAGGCGAGCGAGCGCGCATCGCGGATGCCGCGGCGCGGGTTGGTGAGGTTGACTACGTCCTCACCCATTGTCCTCCAACGGGTTGCTATGAGCGGTACCGCAAGCGGTTCGCAGGCTTCTGGGGTCCCGATGACGAATACACGGCGTGGCTCGAGGAGCATGTGGAAGGGGTCGTCTCCTACAAGCGCTGGTTCTACGGACACCTTCATTTTGACCTGCCCTACGACGAGCCGCACACGCTTCTGTTCAACGAGATCTTTGACCTGGACGAGACGGGCGTCATGAGCTACGCGGAGTAGCCTCCCGTTCTCCAGACGGCAGGGAGCTGAGGGCAATCCCCGCAATGACGACGGCGCCTCCCACAAGCTGAGCGACGCTGATCCGCTCCCCCAGGACAAGGGCAGAAAGCACGAGGCCGACCACGGGCGTGAGGTTGACAAGGGATGACACCACGGAGGGCGAGAGGTCCTCGAAGCCATAGTTGTAGAGGGAAAAGCCGGCTACGGTGCAGCAGATGACGAGGTAGGCAAGGGAGGCGGCAGCCACGGGGCTGATCGTGGTGATGGGAGCCCCCTCAAGTGCCGCAAGCGGGATGAACCCAAGCGCGCCAAAGAGCGTCTGCCAGGCGGTGATGACCAGCGGCGAGCGGGCCCCCGCCAGGGAGCGCATCATGAGGTTGTAGATGGCCCAGCAGAGACCTCCTGCCAAGAGGATGGCCATTCCCAGCAGCTCATCGGTCCCCGTCGCCGAGCTATCGGCCAGGGCGAGCACGCAAACTCCCGCAAAGGCAAGCAGGACGCCTCCCGCAATGCGGGGACGCGGCACGGTGTGGTCCACGATACTTTCGAGCACCAGCGTCATGGCGGGAAACGACCCGATGACCAAAGACGACGTCGCTCCCGACGCCAGGCTTGCCCCATAGTTTTCGGCGGCAAAGTAGAGGGTCGTACCCAAAAGGCCAGATGCGGCAATGAGCGCGAGGTCGCGCCCCCGAGGCGGCGTGAGCTCCCTCCTCAGCGCGAGCAGGCAGAAGAACAGGATGGCGGACAGCAAGAACCGCACGAGCCCCAAGGACATGGGAGCCAGGGAGTCGTAGCTGAGCTTTGTGCCGATGACCGACCCGCCCCAAAGGATGCAGGAAGTCGCCACTGCCAAGAGATGTCTTCCGCTGTTCTGTTTCATGTGCTTCCTATCGCGGCGCAAGAGCCGGAGCCGTGACGCGGGGCCTCACTACCAGACGACACCCTCCCATATGCTGGCCAGGGTCGTCTCGTCCAGGAAGGGCTGGTTGTCCTTGATGTCCTCCTCCGTCGCGACGATGGCGAGGACCTGTCCCTCTGACAGTGCGGCGGCCGAGACGTAACAGGTGTTGTGGCGCCCGTATTCGTCATCAAAGGAATAGCTGCCCCAAGAGACGTCGTGCCCACCCCACGTGGCCTGGCTGGGTGACCCGACCACGATGTTGGTGTAGCGTCCCCCAAAGAGGTGGCTCGTGATGATGGTGTCCTCGTCCAGCTGCCAAGCCAAAAACTCGTCGACATCGTCGCTGGCGTAGGTGAGCACGACGTTGCCCGTTGCAAAGGTATAGGTCAGATGCGTCAGGGAGCGGTTGGGCTCATCTTTGGTGCTGCCCTCGGTTGCCACCCCAATGACCCAGTCAGGAGGTGTGACATGCAGCGTGGGGGCAGCGTCAGCGTCCTCGCTTGCGAGGGTGTACGACTCAAAGGCCCGCTCTCCATACTCGTTGGAGGGAACCCAGTCGCTAAGGGCGCGATCGGCAACTCCGCTGCAGGTCACCAAAGAGATGGTCAGGAGCGTGGCGCATGCAAGCCCGAGCGCCGCAGGAAGAAGCCGCACAAGCGGGTTTTCACGAGATGCCATGTTAGACCTCCGCGCTTTCTTGTGGCGCGAGTGCCGTGGCAATGACGAGCGCCATTCCTTCGACACGCGTGTGGTACACGTTGATGCTGCCGATCCCCAAGTGGTCCATGGCATGCTGCGCCGCCGCGTCGCGTTGTTCGCCGCGCTCAATGCCGGGCTCGGTCATGGAGAAGTGCCTGACCTCAAAGGTGAGCTCGCGGTCGTGGCTTTGGTACCAGCTGCGAAGGGGCTGCGCCGTCGACTTGAAGGACGCCTCCTTCGCTCCAAAAAGCGTGGCGTACGAGAAGGCGGGATCGTCAGCCTGGATGTCCCGAGCGATTCGGTGCTCGGCATCGGAGAAAATGAGCCTGATGAAGCGCTCGGCTCCGACGCGAGTCTCTTTGAAGTCGTCGGTCGAGGCAAGGTCGATCCCGAGCCCCAGAAGAGGGGATCCGGGGGTCGTGACCGCCCAGGCGAAGGCGAGGTAGTCTCCCTCGTCAGAAAAGCTCAGCTTGACGTTCGTCAGCTCGTTCCCATCGCTATCCACGGCGTATGGTGCGTCCCGTTCGTCGTGCCCTATGGTGAAGGCAAGGCCCTCGCGCGCGTTGTCCCATGACTGCGCGCCGCGCAGCACGGTGATGCCAAAGTCGCTGCAACCGAGGCCATCGAGGGCTTCGTGGGAGAGCGCCTCGGTTATCTCTTTTGAAACGACGTGCAGGTCGGGCATGATGACATCCTTGGAGTAGAATTGATTGCTCCATGGTAGCGCAGGAAGGGGACGGGGTGAGTGCGGAAGTGGCTACAGGAAAACGCCCAACGATTGATGATGCCCGCGCCATTCTCTCAGAGCACTTTGGCTACCAGGACTTTCGTTTGGGACAGGAGCGCATGATCGCGGCGGCGCTTGCGGGGCGCGACTCCCTTGCCGTCATGCCGACGGGGTCGGGAAAGTCCATCTGCTACCAGGTTCCGGCGGCGCTCTTTGATGGGTTGACTATCGTGGTGTCCCCGCTCGTATCGCTCATGGCCGATCAGGTGCGCGCCCTCAAGGAGGCGGGTCTGAGGGGATCGTTCTACAACTCAACGCTCAAGCCCCGTGTCCGTCCCGAGGTGTTGCGGCGCGCGCTTGCCGGTTGGTATGACGTGATGTATGTCGCTCCGGAACGTCTGACCGATCCCGCCTTTCGCGCCTTTGCCGCACAGGCAAACGTTCCACTTGTGGCTGTTGACGAGGCGCATTGCGTGAGCCAATGGGGGCAGGACTTCAGGCCCTCGTACCAGGCGATTGCAGGTTTCGTCAACTCCCTGCCCACACGACCGCCGGTGATGGCGCTGACCGCAACGGCTACGGCGCATGTCCGCTCTGACATAGCGAGCCTGCTTGGCCTGCACGATCCCGTCGTGCAGGTCAGCGGCTTCGACCGCCCGAACCTCAGGTTTGCCTGCCTTGAGCTGACGCCCAAGCAACGTGAGCAATGGCTCGTCTCCTATATCCGCTCGCATCCAGGAGACGCGGGAATCGTGTATGCCCCGACCCGCAAGAAGGTCGAGCAGATCGCGAACAAGCTCAGCCTGAGCGGCATCTCGGCGGCGGCCTATCATGCAGGCTTGAGCGATGCCGAACGGAGCGAGGCCCAGCGGATGTTCGTGAACGACGATGTGCTCGTGCTCGTCGCCACGACCGCCTTTGGCATGGGAATCGACAAGTCAAACGTGCGCTTTGTCGTCAATTGCGGACTGCCCCTCTCGCTTGAGGAGTATTACCAGGAAGTGGGACGTGCGGGGCGCGATGGGGAGCCAGCCGAATGCTACCTGCTGTGGAGTAGGGGAGACATACGCGTCTGCCACTTCTTCATCGACAACGTGGAGGCAGAGGGCCTGTCCGAGGCGGATCGAGATCGCGTGGTCGCGAGCAAGGAACGACTGCTGGGCGAAATGATCGGCTATGCCATGAGTACCTCCTGCCTGCGGAGGCGCATTCTTCGCTACTTTGGGCAAGATGTCTCTGGCATGCCTGTCGGTTGCGGAAACTGCTCGGTCTGCGAAGGCGAGTCCGCAGAGCGCTACCTTGCTCCCAAGAGGCTTTCCTCCACGTCTGTGCGCGTTCGGCACCTGCGCGAAGAGGATGACTATCCTTCCCGCGACGATGACGAGGAGCTCTTCTCGCGGCTTCGGTCCGTTCGCAAGGAGCTTGCTGACCTGCAGGGCGTTCCGCCCTACGTCATCTTTTCGGATGCGACGCTGCGTGCCATGGTTAGACGGCGTCCCTCGACGGCGGAGGAGCTGTTGCAGGTGAGCGGGGTGGGAAACGTCAAGCTCGAGCGCTACGGCCGCCGCTTTCTTGATGCGTTGAAAGGCTAGCGCCTGCCGTGCGCATATCTTGTGCGTCTGCCAGTTTACGCCCATGCAACCGTATATGCCTATACTGTCTGCGCAAACACAACGCGGAGGTTTCCATGCCCATCGTCGACATGCATGCTCACGTCTATCCCGACAAGATCGCCGACAAGGCGACGCAAAGCGTGGGGCAGTTCTACAACATACCCATGCAGGCGCTCCTTGGATCGGTGGGTAACCTTCGCAAGCGTCGCGAAGAAACCCCCATCACCCATACGGTGATCTGCTCCGTGGCGGTGAAGCCCGCGACGGTGCTCTCGATCAACGACTTCATTGCCCAGACCTGCGCTGAGGACGACACGCTGATAGGGCTTGCCGCCATGCACCAAGACTCCGAAGACGTTGGTAAGGAGCTTGATCGGGCCATGGCGATGGGGCTGCATGGCGTCAAGCTGCATCCGGACACGCAGGGCGTCAACATGGACGACCCACGCCTCATGCGTGTGTACGAGGAGTGCGAGAAGCGCGGTCTGCCCCTGCTGATCCATTGTGGCGACTACCGCTACGACTATTCGCACCCGCGACGCCTCAAGAGGATACTTCACGAGTTTCCGCAGCTTGTGGTGTGCGCTGCGCACTTTGGCGGATGGACTGTCTATGATCTGGCGCTTGAGTTTCTCGAAGACGAGCGTTGCTTTCTTGATGTCTCGAGCTCCATGCGCTACCTCGGGCTCAGGCGTACGCGGGAGCTCATAGAGGACTATGGCGTCGACCGCGTGATGTTTGGTTCTGACTTCCCCATGTGGGAGCCTGGGGAAGAGCACGACGCGTTCTCTTCCCTGGGCTTCTCTAGGGCAGAATACGAGCGCATGAGTTGGCGCAACGCCGAGCGCTGGTTGGGAGTCGACATAGGCTAGAGGTGTCGTTTTTGGCAATTCGGTCTATCATGGGAGTGCCCTGTTTCTGGTAGATAGTCAACGGAGTCCTCCATGATCGAACTGTATCTCACCGATGGTCCCGAGACGCGCGTCGTTTCCGAGATCCAGGACTGGACATGGATCAAGCTTACGGCTCCGACTCCCACCGAGATTGACCTCGTCGCGGCCGCGCTGCCCGGCCTTGACCGTGATGACCTCATGGCCGCAAACGACCCCGAGGAGAAGACCCGTCTCGAGCATGAAGAGAACTACTCGCTCATCCTTGTCGACGTCCCCACGCGCGAGAAGCGCCATGGAATCGATACCTACAACACCATCCCCCTGGGCATCATTCTCATGCCGCGCAACGTCATAACCATCTGCGCCGAAGACACCGAGGTCTTGACCCCCTTCCATGCGGGACGCGTGAAGGGGTTCTCAACGCGCATGCGCATCAGCTTCATCTACCAGATTCTGCTGCGGACATCGTTGCTCTATCAGCGTGCGCTTACGGTTGTCGACAGGAAGCGTACGGAGTTCGAGGGACACATCGAGTCGATGACGGACGAGCGCGACCTTATGAGCCTGCACGAGCTGGAGTCCACGCTCGTGTACTTTGCCACCTCCTTGCGGGGTAACGGCGGCGTCCTGGCGCGTCTTGCACATTCCGAGCGCCTCAAGCCCGGACCTGAGGACGAGGAGCTTCTTGAGGACGCCATTGTCGAAAACCAGCAGGCGGTCGAGATGGCGCAGATCTATCACGACATCATTGACGGCACGCGTGACCTCATGAGTTCGGTCATGGACTCCCGGCTGAACAACGTCATGCAGCGCCTGACGTCCATCACGCTCATCCTGTCCATTCCGACCATCATCTCGGGGCTCTATGGCATGAACGTGGACCTCAACTGGATGCCCCTGGCCCTCACGCCACATGGCTTTGGCATCATCTGCGGGATGACGAGCCTCATCTGCGTGGTTTTGGCCATTTGGCTCGTCCGTCGCGGTTGGATGTGACGTCAGCGTGCCTTCCGGAAAGGGGGTGCCCCCTTTCCGGGAAACTGCCGATCTAGGCTCGCCTAAAGCAGGTGGCGGTCATGCGCGCGACCTTGGTGCCCACATCGTCAGTGATGTCCACGGTGTAGAAGCCAAGGGATCGGCCGCTCTTGTCGGCCTCGGCCGTTGCGATGAGGCGCGCGCCACGTGCCACGTTGTAGTATTCGATGGAGCTCTGTACCGACATCGTGGGCTTTTCTCCCACGTTGCACGCCACGGCCAGGGCAAAGTCCGCCAGCGTGAAGATGGCTCCTCCCATGACGTTGCCCTGGGCGTTCATGTGCTGCGGTCCGACGGTAAAGGCGCATCTTGCGTGACCGCGTGCCGCCTCAAGAACCTCGCATCCGCAGGCTTCGGTGGCAAAGCGGTCGTGGGCAAAGAAGGCCTGGACTTCCTCCAACGAGCAGCCCTCGTCTAGCGTCCCCATCCCTACATCCTGCTCGCGACGGCTTTGATGAAGTCTTGCGTATTCAGTTTGGTGACGTTCTCCAGCGTGGTAATGGCAGCCAAGTCACCTGTCATCTCGCCTGCTTCGATGGTGTCGATGGTCGCCTGCTCAAGGCGGTCTGCGAATGCCACGAGGTCGCTGAGTCCGTCGAGCTCGCCGCGCTTGCGCAGCGCTCCCGTCCAGGCAAAGATCGTCGCAACCGAGTTGGTTGACGTCTCCTCGCCAGCAAGATGCTTGTAGTAGTGACGCTGCACGGTTCCATGTGCCGCTTCGTATTCAAAGTAGCCATGGGGGCTTACGAGCACGCTCGTCATCATGGCCAAGCTGCCAAAGGCGGTGGAGAGCATGTCGCTCATTACGTCGCCGTCATAGTTCTTGCAGGCCCAGATGAAGCCGCCTTCGCTGCGGATGACACGTGCCACGGCGTCATCGATGAGCGTGTAGAAGTACTCGATGCCCGCCTCCTCAAAGCGCGCTCGATAGTCGGCATCAAAGACCTCCTGGAAGATGTCCTTGAAGCGATGGTCGTAGGTCTTGGAGATGGTGTCCTTTGCCGCAAACCAGATGGTCTGATGCGTGGAGAGGGCGTACTCAAAGCTCGCGCGGGCAAAGCTTTCGATGGAAGCGTCCAGGTTGTGGATTCCCTGGGCGATGCCCGGCTCGACGAAGTCCTGCACTGTGGCACGCACCTCGTCGCCCCCATTAGCGGGCGTGTAGACCAGCTCGACCTTGCCGGGGCCGGGGATGCGCAGCTCGGTGTTCTTGTACACGTCGCCATAGGCGTGGCGTGCGATGGTGATGGGCTTCTTCCAGGTGCGTACGTACGGCTCGATGCCCTTGACTACGATAGGCGCACGAAAGACGGTGCCATCCAGGAGCGCACGGATGGTGCCGTTGGGGCTCTTCCACATCTCGGAGAGGCCATACTCCTCGACGCGGGCCGCATTGGGCGTGATGGTGGCGCACTTGACGGCGACGCCCAGGCGCTTGGTTGCCTCGGCGGAGTCAACGGTGACCTGGTCATGGGTGGCCTCGCGGTTCTTCAGCCCGAGGTCGTAGTACTCAGTCTTGAGGTCAACAAAGGGGCAAATCAGCTCGTCTTTGATCATCTGCCAGATGATGCGGGTCATCTCGTCGCCATCCATCTCGACGAGTGGCGTGGTCATGGCAATCTTGGTCATGGTACCTCCTGGGTGCTCGACGGTGCGCGCTTTACGATACCACGCGGTTGTTTCGTATTCGCGCCAGGGCAGAGCCCAAAATGAAAGAAGGCGGCTACGCTATCTTGACCACCCAGCCAAAGGGGTCCTCGTCACGGCAGGTCTGGATGCCCGTGAGGGCGTCGCGCAGGCGCGTGAGCACGGGGCCGCCCTCCTCCCCGCAGTCGGGGAAGGTCACGTCCACGCCCTCGGCCTCGATGCCTGCCACGTGCGAGATCACGGCCGCGGTGCCGATGCAGCCGCATTCGGCAAAGTCGCCGGCGAGCACCTCGTCAAAACGTACGGGCCGCTCCTCCACGGCGATGCCCAGGTGCTGCGCGAGCTCCACGAGCGAGCGGCGTGTGATGGAGGGCAGGATCGAGTCGGTTGCCGACACTGGCACCACGAGGCCGCCTTGCTTGTCGACAAAGAGAACGTTGGTGCCACCGGTCTCCTCCACGTAGGTGCGGCTGCGCGAGTCGAGGTAGAGGTTTTCGGAGTAGCCGTTCTCGTGCGCCTGCAGCGTGGGATAGAGGCTCATGCCGTAGTTGAGGCCAGCCTTGATGTTCCCGGTGCCCATGGGGGCGGCGCGGTCGTAGGCCGGCACGGTGAGCTTGACGGCCTTGGAGCCCGCCTTGAAGTACGGTCCCACCGGCGTGACGAAGATGCGGAACTGGTAGCGGTCGGAGGCGCCGAGGCCGAGGACCTCGCCCGTCGCGATCATGAACGGGCGGATGTAGAGCGTGGCTCCGGAGCCAAAGGGAGGCACCCAGGCCTCGTTGGCAAGGACGACCTGCTTGACGGCATCGACGAACTTGTCCTCGGGGAAGGGCGGCATCACCATGCGACGCGCGGAATCGGCCATGCGGCGGGCATTGAGGTCGGGGCGGAAGACCACGATGGAGCCGTCCTCGGTGGTGTAGGCCTTCATGCCCTCAAAGATCTCCTGACAATACTGGTAGATGCCTGCGTCTTCGGAGAGCGTGATGGTGTGGTCGGTGGTGAGGCCGCCTTCCTCCCATGCACCGTCGTGGTAGTCGCATACGTAGCTATAGTCGGTGGGTTGGTACTTGAAGGACAGGTTGCCCCAGTCGAGGTTCTTCTTCTCTGCTGCCATGATGTGGCCTCCTTGTGGTCGTGGTACATATCCGCAGATTATAGGCGTGCTGGTGCTTGATGGGGACGCTCCCTTCCAGCGCATGGACCAGCGCGCTGGAAGGGAGCGTCCCCATCAAGACGAATAACCTTAGAAACGGGCGTAGCGGTTGAGGTTGCTTTCGAGCTTGGCCACGAACTTCTGGCCGGTTTCGGAGAGCTCGGTCCCATCCTTCACGATGTAGCCGAGGTGCAGCTGCACGTCGGTCTCGAGGGGCACGGTGGTGAGGCCCTTGCCGTCGGAGATGCCCACCAAGATGCCGCTCGTCACGGTGTAGCCGTTGAGCGCCACGATGAGCTCGGAGAGCGATGCGCGGTCGGTGCACGCGATGCCCTTGCGGCGCGTCTCGGCGGCGAGCGCCTCCTCGGCAAAGTGGACCGGTGCGTCTTTTTCCTGCTCAAAGTAGATGTAGGGGTAGTCCTCAAGCTGGTCGAGGGTGAGGGTCTGGGCGTTCACGAGCGGATGCGTCGCGGGCAGGGCCACGCGCGGCGCCGAGCGAATGAGCTCCACAAAGCGTACGCCGGCCGCCGCGAAGGCTTCCTCGAGCTCGCTGGCCGTCGTGGTGGTCTCGACGAGTACGCCCAACTCGCTTGCGCCGGAGGCGACATCGGCAATCACGTCCTGCGTGGTGCGGTCACGTAGCGCGTAGTCGTAGGCATCACCGCCGTTGGAGAGCACGACGGAGGCAAAGGTCTGGACGTTGAACAGGTAGTGCTGACCGGAAACTGCAAACTGTGCCATGGCTATTCCTCCTTTTGTGCAGCGGCGTGCGCCTGGGCCTCGTGCAGGACCTCGACGGCCTCGGCCGTGGAGGTGCGCTCGTCAATAAAGCGCTTGACCTTGTGCTCGCCTGAGGCGCCCAGCTTGTCCGTATCGTACACGATGACGCGTGCGGGACGGACGCCGGTGTGGGTCTTGAGTGCGTTCTCGACGCGGGCGGCGATTTGGTCGAAGGGCTCGTCGGAGCCATAGACACGCTCGACGGACACCTCGTACTTGGTGGTGTGGTTCTCGTCGTAGGCGCGAATGCGGTATTCGCCCGAGAGCCCCTTGTCCTGGCGTACGACGTGCTCGATGTCGGAGGGGAACACGTTGACGGCGCTCACGATGAACATCTCGTCCTTGCGGCCCGAGATGTGGATGCGGGCGTGCGTGCGGCCGCACTTGCAGGGTTCGCGGTTGACCCAGCCGATGTCGCCCGTGGCAAAGCGGATCATCGGGCGGCTGCGCTTGGTGAGCGTGGTGTAGACCAGCTCGCCCTTTTCGCCGTCGGGCAGCACCTCGTGCGTGACGGGGTCGACGACCTCAACCAGTATCTGGTCCTCGATGATGTGTAGGCCGTCCTTGTACTCGCACATGCCAGCGCAGGCACCGTAGATGTCGGAGAGGCCAAAGAAGTCATAGACGCTGGCACCCCAGATGTCCTCGATGGCCTTGCGCGTGGTCTCGATGGAGCCGCCAGGCTCGCCGGAGATGATGATGGTCTTGAGGTTGGGGAAGTCCACCTTGGGGTCATAGCCCTTTTCGAGGGCCTTTTGCCCGAGCAGCCATGCGTAGCTGGGGCTGGACCAGAAGTGCGTCGGCTGGTAGTGCTTCATGGCCCAAAGCAGACGGTCAGAGGGCACGGCCCCCACCCAGATGCCGAGTGCTCCGAGCTCCTGCGCGCCAATGACGCAGGGGCCGCCCACGTAGAGGGCAAAGTTCATGCCGTGCAGATAGCGGCTGTTGGGACGCATGCCAGTCTGCCAGAAGAGGCGTGCCTCGGCGTGCATGAACTCGTCAAAGTCGTGCTGCGAAAACGGGCTCATCGTGGGAACGCCGGTGGAGCCGGAGCTCGTGGCCATGTAGACCACGTCGTCCTCGGGCACGCAGCAGAGCTCGCCAAAGAACGAGCCCACGCCCTGGCAGTCGCGCTCGGTCTGCTTGTTGATGAAGGGGAAGCGCTCGAGGTCCTTGAGCGAGGCGATGTGAGGATCGACGCCAGCCTCGTCCCAGGCGCGCTTGTAGTAGGCGCTGTGCTCGTAGGCCCAGACCAGCTCGTCCTGCAGACGCTCGAGCTGCAGTTTTTCTAGCTCGGGACGGGGCATGGTCTCGACCTCGCGGTCGTAGTACTTCTCGTCGTAGGGCAGGTTCTTCTTGGCCATGGTGCCTCCTTCTCTCTCGCTGTGCGTGCCCTGCCAAGGATAGGGGGATTTACAGGTGCGGGCAAGGTCCGCGGCGATTCGAGGTTTTGATTCTTGGTTATCGATTTTAGTGATAGCATCGTAATCGTGACAGGCAGCCATGGTGTTGCGTTTGCCTTCCGTTCAGTGTTCTAAGTCTCGTGGTACGGATGCTAAGATGACCCTTCAACAGCTAAAATATCTGATTGCCATCAGCGAGCACGGATCGATCAACGCTGCGGCACAGAGCCTCTACGTGTCACAGTCCAACCTCTCTACTGCTATCAAAGAACTCGAACACGAACTCGGAATCGTGATCTTCACGAGAAGCAGCCGCGGCGTTGCCCTCACCAACGATGGCATCGAGCTTTTGGGCTATGCGCGCCAGGTGGTGGAGCAGGCCGACATGCTCCAGGAGCGCTACGCCCACGGCAAGAGCGAGAACCGCCGGCTCACGGTGTCGACCCAGCACTACTACTTCTCCCTGCAGGCCTTTATCAACGTGGCCGAGCAATGTGCCTCGGAAACCTACGAGTTCACGCTGCGCGAGTGTGCCACGGGGCAGATCATCGAGGACCTGCGCACCTTTAGGAGCGATATTGGCCTGCTTTACCTCGACGGGTTTAACGAACGCGTGCTGAGGCGCGCGCTTGCAGACGCGGACCTCTCCTTCCACCCCCTCTTTGATGCGCGTGCCCACGTCTTCGTGGGCGAGCAGCACCCGTTAGCCCACCGTACGTCGGTCACGCTCGAGGACCTCGAGCCCTACCCGCGTTACAGCTTTGAGCAGGGGACGACCAACTCGTTTTACTATTCCGAGGAGCCCTTTGGCTATCTGCCGCACGACCGCAACATCCGGTTTTCCGACCGCGGCACGCTCACGAACCTCCTTACGAGCTTCAATGGCTACACGGTCTCGACGGGCGTGCTCTCGAGCGAGATGCATGCGGGCATCGTCGCCATCCCGCTTGAGGTCGACGAGGTGATGCACGTGGGCTATGTGCTGCACGACAAACTGCGGCAGAGCCAGCTGCTGCTGAGCTACATCGACGAGCTGCGCCGCGTAATTGCGGAAAACCCCACGGTGGCGGCGCTCTAGGCACTTTGTCCCCGCTCGGTGTCGTGCCTGCGCACGTTTCGTGGAGCGGCTTCTTGCACCCCATATGCCAGATGCACGCCATCGCTTGCCGAATGGGACGTGATAAGGGGCACTCTTGCCTTCATCATAGAAGGGTAGGTACTTAACAAATACGAAAGGAGACCACTATGGCTGATTACAAGTTTCCCGAGGGGTTTTTGTGGGGCGGCGCCACGGCGGCCAACCAGTTTGAGGGCGGCTACGACGCTGACGGCAAGGGCCTCTCGGTTCCCGACATCATCATGGGCGGGACGGTCGACACGCCGCGCGTCGTGACCCCCGCGGGCGTCCGTCCTGACACGTACTACCCCAGCCATGAGGCCATCGACTTCTACCATCACTACAAGGAGGACATCGCCCTCTTTGGCGAGATGGGCTTCAAGTGCTTCCGCCTGTCCATCCAG
>CADBRX010000188.1 GCA_902797175.1 uncultured Coriobacteriaceae bacterium
CACCGACCGCAACCGCACCTCGCCCTTCGCCTTCACGGGCAACAAGTTCGAGTTCCGCATGTGCGGAAGCCAGCAGAACCTGTCCGACCCCAACGTGGTCCTGAACACCGCCGTCGCCGAGCAGTGCGAGCGCTTCTGCGACTATGTGGCCGCCCGCTCTGACGAGCCCTTCACGCAGGTGGCCATGCGCTTCGTGCGCCACACCTTCCGCGACCACCAGCGCATCATCTTCGATGGCAACGGCTACTCCCCCGATTGGGAGGAAGAGGCCATAAGGCGCGGCCTGCCCAACCTCAAGACCACACCTGACGCCCTCGGCGCCCTCATGGACCCCGACAACATCGCCCTCTTCGAGAAGTATGGGGTCCTGAACGAGGCCGAGCTGCACGCACGCTATGTTGCCAAGTCGGAGCAGTACGCCAAGCTCATCAACATCGAGGCGAACACCATGACGTACATGGCACGCCACATGTACCTCCCTGCCCTCATGAGCTACTCGGGTGAGCTGGCAGAGACCGTCGCCACCAAGGCTGGTCTGGGCGTTGCGGGCAAGGCCGAGAAGGATGTCGTGGAGAAGATCACCGCAGGTATCGACGAGGTGTACGAGCTCACGGCAAGGCTTGAGGAGCTTGCGTCCCACGCCGCCTCCAAGGCCAATCCCACCGAGTGCTGCGCACTCTGCCGTGACGAGGTCATCCCCGCCATGGACGCCCTGCGTTCCGCGGTTGACGCCATGGAGCGCCTGTGCGGCGAGGACTGGTGGCCCGTCCCCAGCTATAACCAGATGCTCTTCTACGTGTAAGGAAATCCGTGCGCAAGGCGGGCGCAGCGGAAACGTTGCGCCCGCCTTGCGCATTAAAGGAGAAGGGCTAATGTCATGTGCTCCATCATGGGTTACTCTGGCGCTGACGTGGACCTCGGCGTCTTCATGGAAGGCTTTGAGCGAACGGCCTCTCGTGGACCCGACTGCTCGCACGTCATCGACACGGGCCACGGCCTGCTCGGCTTTCATCGGCTCTCCATCATGGGCCTCACCTCTTCGGGCATGCAACCGTTCGAGCTCGACGGAAACTACGTGGTGTGCAACGGAGAGCTATACGGATTCGAGGACGTGCGGGAAGACCTCAGCGCGAAGGGGTATTCCTTCAAGAGCGACAGCGACTGCGAGATCTTGCTTCCGCTCTGGCGTGAGTATGGCACCGACCTCTTCGCGCAGCTCGATGCCGAGTTTGCCTGCATCATCTATGACGCGGCAACGGAGGGCTTTGTCGCGGCGCGTGACCCCATCGGCATCAGGCCGCTCTACTACGGCTTCGACCGTCGCGGCAGCATCGTCTTTGCAAGCGAGGCCAAGAACCTCGTCGGGCTCGTAGATACCATCCTCCCCTTCCCCCCAGGGCATTATTGGCAAGACGGACGCTTTTTCTGCTATTGCGACATCGCGAAGGTCGATGCGGTCTGCCATGACGATCTTGAGACCGCCTGCGCCACCATCCGCGAGAAGCTCGTGGCCGGCGTGCGCAAGCGCCTGGTCTCAGATGCACACATCGGGTTCCTGCTCTCCGGCGGGCTCGACTCGTCGCTCGTCTGCGCCATCGCGACGAGGGAGCTTGACGCACCCCTCGAGACCTTCGCGATCGGCATGGAGGAGGATCCCATCGACCTCAAGTACGCACGGGAGACAGCTGCGTTCATCGGAAGCCACCATACCGAGGTGACCATGACGCCCGAAGAGGTCATCGGCTCGCTGGAGGATGTCATCGCGCTCCTGGGCACCTACGATATCACCACCATCCGCGCCAGCATGGGCATGTACCTCGTCTGCAAGTATATCCACGAACGCACCGACATCCGCGTCTTGCTCACCGGCGAGATCTCTGACGAGCTCTTTGGCTACAAGTACACAGACTTTGCCCCCTCGGCAGGCGCCTTTCAACAGGAGGCGGAGAAGCGCCTGCGTGAGCTCCACATGTACGACGTCCTGCGTGCCGACCGCTGCATCTCGGTCAACTCCTTGGAGGCGCGTGTGCCCTTTGGCGACCTTGCCTTTGTGCGCTACGTGATGGCGCTTGACCCCAAGCTCAAGCTCAACACCTACGGAAAGGGCAAATACCTGCTGCGCCATGCTTTCGAGGGCACGGGGCTTCTGCCCGACAGCATCCTCTGGCGCGAGAAGGCCGCCTTCTCCGACGCGGTGGGCCATTCCATGGTGGACTATCTCAAAGACTACGCCGAGCAGCGCTACACGGACGAGGAGTTTGAGGAGCGACGGCAAGCCTACCCGTTTGCCCAACCCTTCACCAAGGAGTCCCTCCTCTACCGCGAGCTCTTTGAGAGGCACTACCCCGGTCAGGCGCAGATGGTGGCCGGCTTCTGGATGCCCAACCGATCATGGGAGGGCTGCAACGTCGATGACCCCTCGGCGCGTGTGCTTTCCAACTACGGCGAGAGCGGGGCGTGACGCATGGGTGCGCATGAGGAATGTGGGGTCTTTGGCGTCATGGCTCCGACGCCGGTCGATGTTGCCGGTCTGTGCTACGTCGGTCTTCAGGCACTCCAGCATCGTGGACAGGAGAGCTGCGGCATTGTGATAAACGATGACGGAGTGTTCTTCTCACATAAGGACCTAGGCCTTGTCAGCGAGGTGTTTGGCAAGCGAGAACTGGAGTCCCTTCCTGCCGCGACAATGGCCGTAGCGCACGTGCGCTACGGGACGACAGGCTCCAACAGCCGCGCCAACTGCCAGCCCATAGAGGTCAACCACCAGAAGGGACGCATGGCACTTGCCCACAACGGCAACCTGTCTAACGCAACGGAGTTGAGAATGGCGCTCGAGCTGTCGGGCGCCATTTTCCACAGCTCGAGCGATACCGAGACCATCGCCTACATTGTGACGCGAGAGCGCCTCACGACGCCCTCCATCGAGGAGGCGCTGAGCAGGGCCATGGATACGTTGGAAGGGGCCTACTCATTGGTCCTCATGTCTCCCCAGAAGCTCATCTGTGCGCGAGACCCCCACGGGTTCAGGCCACTCTGCTATGGGAAGACGCCAGATGGCATATATGTCGTCGCCTCTGAGAGCTGTGCACTCCAGGCTTTGGGGGCAACGTTCATCCGCGATGTCAATCCAGGGGAAATCGTCGTGTTTAGCAAAGACGGCGTCACCTCGCACAGGGAGCATTGCGGACTGGCGCCCAAGCGTACCTGCGTGTTTGAGTACATCTACTTCGCGCGGCCTGACTCGGTGATTGACGGCGTCGAGGTCCATGCGTCACGCATCGAAGCAGGCAGGATCTTGGCACGCACCCATCCAGTCGAGGCGGACATCGTCATCGGGGCACCAGACTCCGGGCTGGACGCGGCTCTCGGCTTCAGCCACAAATCCGGCATTCCCTATGGGATAGGCCTCATCAAGAACAAATACGTCGGTCGCACCTTCATAGCCCCAACGGACAGAAAGGGACAGGTCAAAATCAAGCTCGCCGCCATCGAGTCAGAAGTCGCTGGCAAGCGTGTCGTACTGGTGGATGACTCCATCGTGCGGGGCACCACTAGTAGACGGGTAGTTCAGCTGCTGCGTGACGCCGGCGCGCGCGAGGTCCACATGCGCATATCCGCCCCGCCGTTCCTGCATCCCTGCTTCTACGGAACGGACATAGACTCCGAGGAGCACCTGATCGCCTGCAGGCACACCGTGGACGAAATCGCGTCCCTGATTGGCGCCGACAGCCTGGGTTACCTGCCCTTGGAGGAGCTTGGCTGCCTGACCTGCGGAAACGGGTACTGCGACGCATGCTTCAGCGGAACCTACCCAACAAGCACTCCCACCGTGCGAGGCAAGGATCGCTTTGAGCGCCGCCTCTCTGACGCATAGGTAGGATGAGCGCCTCCCTCCCCGCCCAAGCGATGTCCCCAACAGAAAAGGTCTCGTTACCTTCCCTCAACAAACTCGCTTGGCAGTAGAAAAATCGCTGGTAAACAGACGTAACCCACAAAACGTTTTGCCGCAACAAACGGCACACCGCCCCGAAACGACAATCCACGACCATGCCTTTCGTCACAAGTGTTCAGACGACGAAAGGAGAGACATGGACAGAAGAGACTTTCTCAGGCTTGCCCTCGCCGGTGCGACGCTTCCGGTCATAGGTGCATTGGGTGGCTGCGACCAATCAGGTGACGACGCCAACCAAGCAGAGCCCCAGATGGCCCCATCTTCTGACGACACCCTGCGCGTAGGCATGGAGTGCGCCTATGCGCCCTTCAACTGGACCCAGGACGAACCGACCACGCCCGACGGCAGTACAGCCGAACCCATCTTCGGCAGCGACTACTACGCCTACGGCTATGACGTGGCAGTTGCCCAGATGCTTGCCACCGAACTCGGCAAAGGACTCGAGATCCACAAGGTCGAGTGGTCCTCCATCGGCATCTCGCTCGACTCGGGAGACTACGACTGCATCATCGCGGGCATGGGACGCACCGCGGAACGAGAGATGGCCTATGCGTTCACTTCCCCCTACTACTATCGGGACAACTGCATCGTGGTAAAGAAGGATGGCCCCTACGCCGACGTGAAGGGTCTCTCCGACCTGGCAGGCACGGGCTGCAAGGTCACGACGCAGCTGGGAACCGGATGGATTCCCCTGCTTGACCAGATTGAGGGGGCAGACACCGGCAGCAACTACGAGACCACCTCGGAATGCTTCATGGCAGTCACCAACGGCGTCGCCGACATCTGTATCGTC
>CADBRX010000189.1 GCA_902797175.1 uncultured Coriobacteriaceae bacterium
CACCTGACGCGGACCCATGCGCAAGGCTCCTTCAGGGCCCTCGGGGTCGGGCTCGGCGAGGCAGGTGATGGTGTTCTGCTCGCGGCCGGCGTAGACGTAGTCGAAGTCCTTGAGGCTGTGGCCCAGCACGGGAGCGACCACGTTGCCCGTGTAGTAGATGCGCAGCTGGTCGCCACCATCGGGTGCGGCACCCTTTTCGACAAACGCGCTGCCCGAGAACACGCCGTGATGGTCTTCGGGAATCGAGGGCTGCAGGGGCACGCCGTCGTAGGTCCAATGAAGCAGGTCAGGCGAGGAGTAGAGCCCCCACGCCTTCTGGTCAACGGTGGGCCAGTTGTGGTCGTACTGGTAGAAGAAGTAGTAGCGACCGCGGAACTGGCTGAGACCGTTTGGGTCGTTGAGCCAGTTGCGCGGCGAGCGGAGGTGGAAGCCGAGCTCCCAGCTTTGGTTGGACATCGGGTCGCTCCCGTCGTGCTGTGTGACCAGTTATTGATGAGGATAGGCCACATTCGTGCTGCGTGGCTGGTGCGAGAACGATTCCATACCATCCGTTCGGGGAGTGGTGCCCGGAGGCGTTCGGACATGGCTTCGGCACGTCACCGGTCAGCATCGCCTCGCAGGGAACCGCCAACCGAGGGGACGGTTGCAGATGCGGCCCTCCCCTCTCTTCCGCATGGGCTCCGTGTCATACTGAGAACGTTCTCACCTTGTCGAGAGGAGTCCTCCCATGCAGATGTACGTCAACCTTGACTACCGCCAGCATAACTGGCGCCTTGGCTTCCACCTTCAGGCCCCTACGGGCTGGCTCTCCGACCCCAACGGCCTCTGCCAGTTTAATGGCGAGTACCACATCTTCCACCAGTACGCACCACGTTGGCCGTGGGCGGGCCATGGCTGGGGCCACTGGACCACGCGTGACCTCATCCATTGGGAGTTTCATCGCGGTGCCATCATCCCCGAGATGGAGCTCGACAAGAACGGCTCCTACTCCGGCTCGGCAGTCATCCGCGACGGCGAGATGTGGTGCTACTACACGGGCAACGTGCTCGAACCTGGCCATGACAACTACGACTACGAGGGGCGCCAGGCCAACGAGACCCTCGTCATCTCCAAGGACGGCCGCACCTTTGGTGACCGCCAGCTCGTGCTCGACAACAGCGGCTACCCCGCCTATTGCAGCCGCCATGTGCGCGACCCCAAGGTCTGGTGGCAAAACGACACGTGGAACATGCTGCTTGGCGCCCGCACGATGGACGACCATCCTGCCATGCTCCTCTACCAGAGCCCCGATGGCGTCAACGACTGGAAGCTCGCCGGCAGCTGCACCACCATCAGCGGCAAGCCCTTTGGCTACATGTGGGAATGCCCCAACATCGTGACGCTCGGCGGACGCGAGTTCTTCTTTGTGTGCCCGCAAGGCGTGCCCAGCCAAATGACCAAGTTCCAGAACAACTTCAACAGCGGATACTTCCCCGTCGAGGGCACGGTCATCGACCTACTCTCGGGCGACAAGGGCCTCATGGACGCCAAGGCGCCCTACGGCTGCATCGACGAGGATACCTTCGTCGAGCTTGACTACGGCTTTGACTTCTATGCCCCACAGGTCTTCACTGACGAACAGGGCCGACAGATCCTGGTTGGCTGGATGGGCCTTCCCGACATCGAGCTGCAGTACCAGGTGCCCACCTACGAGTGGCTGCACACGCTCACGTGGCTGCGCGAGCTGTCGCTCAACGATGCCGGCAACATCTGCCAGTGGCCGCTGCCCGAATACGACGCCCTGCACGGCGCATGCGTGGACCTCACGCCCGAAGGTGCCGTGGACAACGTGGGCAAGCTTGGCTCGTCCAACTACGACGCGCATGACATCGAGGGCGCCATTGGCGCACGCTTTGCCAACGGCACCTGCGACCTCTTCCTCGAGGACATAGAGGGCGAGGGCCGTATCCTCCTCAACGCCGACCTCGAGCTGGCCGTCATCGGCAACATGATCGAGCTCTCCTTCAAGGGCATCGCGGGAGGCTACCGCACCGTGCGCCGCCTGCCCTTCTCTGAGCTCTCGGCTGGCAAGCTGGAGAGCCTGCGCATGGTCGTGGACACGAGCGCCGTCGAGATCTATGTCAATGGCGGCGAGCACACCATGTCAACCCGCTGGTGGCCGCAAGAGATTACCAACCTGCGCGTGAGCTCCACCTTCAAGGCAGCAAAGAGCTACGCCTACGAGATGAGCTTCTTTGACTTTGGAGATATCTGCTAAGTGCCTGCTTGAGGGGTGGCAATACAACAAGGGCCGTAAGATCAATGTCCCATGACTCGTTCGGCACACTGTGAGACCGAACGAGTCATTCTTTCTTCCAAAGCTGACCTGTTCGGCACACCGCAAGGCCAAATGGGTCAAGTTATTGTCTAACTCTGACCCGTCCAGCGCGTAACAGAAGCAGACGGGTCAAGTTTTGGTCTGAGTCTGACGCGTTCTGGCATCGTCGGTAATAGATGGGTCATGCAAGGTCTCGATTATGTCTGCTCAGCACAGCCTGTGACCTCCTAGGAATCCAAAAGGCCGAAAGGTCACGGCAAGTGGAGAGTATCGTCCGCACGCCTTTTCGACTAGACTGGTTGTCTGTTGCTAGCTTAGTTGGGACTCAATATGAATCGATTGATCTGCCTTCTCATAGGATATCTTTGTGGATCGTTTCTGACGGCGGAGATCGTGGCGCACATCTTTGCGCACAAGTCCATCTTCGATCTGGGGGACGGCAACCCTGGCATGGCCAATGTGGGACATGAACTGGGCACCAAGGTCGGCCTCATATGTCTTGCGGGAGACATCCTCAAATGCGTGGCGGCGGTAGTCATCTCGCGCATGCTCTTCCCTGACCTGGGAAGCCTCGCCACCGGATGGGCGGGTCTCGGCGCAACGCTTGGCCACGTCTTTCCTTTCTGGCATGGCTTCAAGGGAGGCAAGGGTGTCACGACCATCGCGTCCACCATCATTTTGCTCAACCCGATCGTGGGCGCCGTGGCCTCAGTCGTGGCACTCATAACCATCATCATCTCGGGCTATCTGAGCGTTGCTGCCGTGATGTCCATGGCCTTCTGCGCCATCGCGATGGCCCTGAGCGGACAGCTCGAACTCGCGCTCATCTATCTGCTCTTCATGCTCCTCACCCTTTACTGCCACGGCTCAAAGCTCCGCGGCATCAAGGACGGCACCACGCACCGCGCCAGCATCTCTACCAAGTTCTGGGCCAAAGTCCGGGGCGAGAGACGGGAGTAACCCATGTTTGACGAGTTCAGGAAGGCGACGGAGGCCGATTTTGACGCCGCGTGGCAGCTGTATGCAGACGTGTGCGAGCAGATGCCCAACGACGAGTACGGGCCTCATTGGAAGCTCGGCATCTTCCCTGCCGAGGAGGACATCAGGGGTTACCTTGATGCAGGACAGCTCTACCTGGGCTTCGTGGACGGAAGGCTCGTGGCCGCCATGGCGCTCACCTCGTGCGACGACGAGCAGTACGCAAACACGACGTGGCCAAGCGGAGCCGGCGGAGACGAGGCCTCCGTCATCCATCTGCTGGCCATCCATCCCAGCGCGCGTGGCATGCACCTGGGTTCCGCACTCGTGCAGGAGGCCAAGCGCCTTGCCCGCGAGATGGGAAAGAAGGCCATCCACCTCGACGTGTATCCCGGAAACCTCGCCGCAAGCCGCATCTACCTCGCCGAAGGTTTCGCCTATGTGGGCATGTACGAGTCCTACTACGAGGACACGGGCACCATGGCCTTCGAGATGTACGAGTGCGTGCTATAGTCCCTGCTTGCCGCCACGTTTGGACATGAGTGGTTCATGTCCAAGCGACCACAAACAGCCCAATTCTCTGATTAGGGCCGCTCCTGACATGAATGCCTCATGTCAGGAGCGGCCCCATCTCACGCGAGGGAACGCTCTGGCGGCTACAGGTCGCGGTAGGTGATGAGCTTGAGGTCATCCTGCGCCTCAAGCCACGCGCGCAGCACCGGGTCGATGAGCGCGTCGACCTCCTTGGTACGGTTGACCGTGAGGCTGGAATTGCCCAAGATGAACGCGTCCAGGTAGCCAGGGTGGAAGACGAGCACGTAGGTCTCGCCATCGGCCATGTTCCGCACGGTACGCTTGATAAACTCCGCTGGGTCATACTGCTCGGGCGGAAGCATGTCTTCAAGCGCCATATGCACGTCGGTCTGCCCGCACCGCACGATCTTGGTGGGGTCGAAGCTGGCGATCTGCTCCTTGAGGCCGTGCTTCTCCGCCACATCGTGGATGGCCTGGTTGAGATTCCTGCTCATGACGGCATGGGCCTCAAAATACTCAGGGTCTTTGCCCACGATCTGACGGAAGCGCGCAAGCTGCGCCTCGATCTCTATGACGAGCTCGTCGTACTCAGCGATCTCGCGACCCTCCTGGAAGGCGGCACGGTACGCACGCGAGCTCTTCAGCTGCCCGTTCTCGTCCAGAAGACTAGGGATGAGCGCGGGGTCAGCCGCTGGTAAGCCCAGGCAGAGGTTAGTGTGCTGGCCGATGGCAATGTCGGCATCCTTAACCCAGCCCCAACCGCGCTGTGCCTCGGGCATGTTGGGCATGAGGCCCGCCGAGCGCACAAGGCCCTCGTTGACGGCACGCGCGATGCCAAGGTTGACGGCGTAGCTGTAGCCGATATCGTCGGCACGGATGAGCAGCTGCTTCATGATCTATGTCCTTTCCTATAAAAGATGCGACACACACGATAGCAAAACGGGAGGCAGCCTCAGCAAGGCTGCCTCCCCAAAGGAAGGGGGAACGAGTTATGCGGCCTGCTCCGCAGCCTTGCGGTCCTCCAACTATCTCCAAAGATGCTATTGGATGTCGATGATCTCGGTAAAACCCGTCTCGTCAAAGAGGGCCATGACCTCGTCCGGCACATTGACGATACGCATGGCGCCTTGCTTGAACATGAGCTTCTGCCACGAGAGCAGAAGCCTCAACCCCATGCTCGAAACATAGACCACCTGTGCAAGGTCCACGGTGAGGTCGGCTATGCCATCGAGCTCATCTGCAAGCGCGGATTCCAGCTCAGGGCATGACGTGGCGTCAAGGCGTCCCCATATGGCAACGGTCAGGGCGTCGCCGTCCTTTGTTATCGCATACCTCATAGGGCACCACCCGATCCTGCCCACTCGTGATGGTATTCCACGATGGGAATGTCGTCATCGATCTTCACGGCTATCTGGTACTCGTCCTCATAGACAATCTCACCCGGGGTGTTGGTGTACACCATGAAGAAGGGCACGTGGTACTTGCTGAGCAGCCACATCGCAGGATTGAGCATACGCAGCATGAGGTCAGCGTTCTCGATCTTGAAAAAGCAGATGACCTTCTCCTGCTTCAGGCACGGCTCGGGAAAGGGCAGGCACTCCACAAACCACGAGTCGATCTCGCGGTAGAGCGCCGCATCTTCCTCGTCCATGATGCCCTGCTGGATGAGCCGTACGCACATGCCAAAGATTCCCGCGGGATGCCTTGTGTTCGAGGCGAGGTCCCTGCCCTGTATGCGTGCATATTTGAACTTCATGCCCCACTCCTTGTCCGCTGTTTCTCAATGGTACCGTAACGTCATATGCACCATCTCACCCGCTTCCTCAGCAGGTGATA
Source organism: uncultured Coriobacteriaceae bacterium (assembly GCA_902797175.1). Taxonomy (GTDB): domain Bacteria; phylum Actinomycetota; class Coriobacteriia; order Coriobacteriales; family Atopobiaceae; genus UBA1367. The sequence goes on from CADBRX010000189.1 coordinate 5,666, forward strand.
ACAGCGGGGCAATCGGCAGAGCCTGGGCGAGGCTCCCCTATCGGTCAAGCCAGAGGAAGTCCATGTAGCGTGCGTTCTGCTGCTCCCAGCTCGCCTCGCAGTGGTGACCTCCGGCTTGGAAGAACGTACGCGTCACAGCCCCATAGCTCTCGAGCTCCGCGCACACACGCGCCTCGGCCTTTGCCTCGGGCGACGCCACCGCGGGGTCTGCTCCGGCCTTCGTGCGGCCCTTCTCGTCCTCCCCAAAGGAGAGGTAGACGCGTGTGTCGGGGTTCAGGCCATGGGCCTTCAGGTCGCGCAGCACCCTGCGTTCCTGAATGCGGGCACCAGGCGCCAAGCACGCCGCCTTCCCAAACACGTCATTGTGCACGATCACGCCATAGAGGCTCATGATGCCGCCCATGCTCGAGCCGCCGATGCCGGTGGCCTCGCGGTGCGGCCACGTCCGCAGGTTCGCGTCTGCCCAGGGCTTGACCACGTCTATGATCCACTGGAACGTCTGCTCCCCCATGGGATTGTTCCGGTGGCCCATGATTGTCGTCGGGTAGGGCCCATATTCGTCAAGACGCGCCGTCCCCTCGTGGCTGCATTCCATGCCGACCACGATCATGGGCTTTTCCCAGGCGTCCAGAAACTCCTTGAGCCCCCAGCTCTTGCCATACGTCGCGTGCTCGTCAAAGAAGAGGTTATGACCGTCAAACATATACATGACGGGGTAACGCTCTTCGGAGGCGTCATAGCCCTGAGGCAGGTAAATGTGCAGCTTGCGCGTCGCATCGGCAGGCGCATAGTACATGTCATGGTAGATGACCATGGATCCCCCATTGGTTTGTTGGCTATGCCCTGGTGCTCATGCGGGCACCAGGGCATACGGATGTCTTACAGCCAGCGCCCTGCCCAAGCCGCAAGCTCTCCCGCAGCCACGTTGGACGCAAAGCGCTCGCCCGTCTCGACCTTTGCCTCGGGTGCGAGCTCCTGCAGGTTGCGGCCCACGTTGCCGATGCCGCTGCCACCCGATGTCGCAAACGGAACGACGGTCTTGCCCGCAAGGTCGTATGCCTCAACGAAGGTGTCGATGATGCTCGGCTCGCGATACCACCACACAGGGAAGCCCACAAACACCACGTCATAGGCGCCCATGTTGTCTACCTGCGAAGAGATGGCGGGGCGGGACGCGCTGTCGCCCATCTCAACCGAGCTGCGGCTCCGCTTGTTGCGCCAGTCAAGGTCGGCGGAGGTATAGGGGACCTCGGGCTTGATCTCAAACGTGTCCGCGCCGATCGCACCCGCAAGCCGCTCGGCAACCTGAGCCGTCACGCCACTCGCGCTGAAGTATGCCACCAATGCCTTTTTCATAGCTCTCCCCTTTCGTTTGTCACGTCATATACCCATTATGCAGCAACCTTAAGGAATAAGGTTTCAGGACCGCTGGCGCTCGGGCCTATGCCTGGCCACCTTCAACCACTCCAAACTCCACCTCGTCAAGCTCGTCGACGTTCAGGCGAATGAGTTGCTCGATTTCTGAACGTTTTTCCTCGTCCAGCTCCTCGGTCGTCTCCACGGTGGCGACCACGCGCTGGTTCAGCTGCTCCGTCTGCGCGTCGTAGCTGTCTTCTTCGCCGATGCGATAGCTCACCAGGCTGTCGCACACCACCATGAGCTGGCGTGTCGTCTCCTCGGTGTCATAGGCATCTTGCACCTCAAAGACGGTGCCCGTCGTCTCCATCTGGGACCTCACCATGCGCACGGAGAAGAAGAGGCACGGAAGCGCAAAGATCAGCGTCCCGGCAAGCACCCTCATGCGCATCTCATGGGTAAGGGTGCTCGCACGCGCCTCCTCATCGGGCGTCACCACCCCGTCTCCGTTGAGGTCCTCCAGCACGGGCACGCGGAGCATCAAGAAGGCCATCTCGGCACCAAACGATATGAACACCACGTTGACCAGAAACTCATACAGGGCGGAAGCGGCAAGCACGAGGTCGCGCGCGGCAAGCCCGTAGCCTGTCGCACAGAGCGGAGGCATGAGCGAGGTTGCAACCGCAACGCCCGCAATGAGGGTCTCGGGCTCCTGCTGTCGCGACATCCCCAGAGCGCCCGCAAACCCTCCCACCAAGGCGATGAGCACGTCCCAGATGGTCGGATTCGAATTGCTGAGCAGCTTTGACGTCTCTCCCGCAAGCGGCGAAATCACAAAGTAGATGGTCGAGGTAACCAGGCAGACACCAAACTGGATGAGGATGCCGGAGACGGCGCTTTTCAGGAGCTTTGAGTCCACGGTGGCAACGGCATATGCAATGGCGAGCACTGACCCCATAAGCGGACAGATGAGCATCGCCCCCACGATGGCCTCGGTTGAGTCGACGTTGAGTCCGATCGAGGCAATGATCATGGCCGCTATGAGCTGGCATACGTGAAGGCCGTCGATACGCGTGCCAGCCATGATCCGCTTGTGGATCCCCTCGTAGCTGGCCCGTCCCTCGCGGACATTGAAGAAGCGTTTGATGGTATGCCGCAAGACCCTCTCGTCCATCGGCTCCCCCCAAATAGTCTTGGAACAGAACGGTTCCATTCTAGCGATGAGAAACCAGGTCCCTTCTGGCAGCACGCCAAACGGAACCTGGTCTCCTTTGTGCTTTGAGCTAGATGCGGGCGACGCCGCTTTCGCGCGCGGCAGCGGCGGTGGCGGCGGCAACCGCCTCCTTCACGCGGGGGTCGAAGGCGTAGGGCAGGATGTAGTCAGCGCGCAGCTCATCGTCGCTCACGAGGCCGGCGATGGCCTTCGCGGCCGCGATCTTCATGGCATCGTTGATGTCGGAGGCGCGCACGTCGAGGGCTCCACGGAAGATTCCTGGGAAGCAGAGCACGTTGTTCACCTGGTTGGGGTAGTCCGAGCGACCTGTCGAGACCACCGCGGCCCCGGCAGCCAGGGCCTCCTCGGGGAAGATCTCCGGCGTGGGGTTGGCGCAGGCAAAGACGATGGGGTCCTTGGCCATGCTGCGCACCATGTCGGCCGTCAACGTACCCGGAGCCGAGACGCCAATGAAGACGTCCGCGCCCTTGATGACCTCCGCCATCGTGCCCGCAATCTTGTCGGGGTTGGTAATCTTGGCCATCTGCTCCTTGACGGGGTTCAGGCCGTCGCGGCCCTCGTAGATGGCGCCCTGACGGTCGCACATGATGACGTCCTTCAGTCCCATGGCCATGAGCAGGCGGATGATGGCGATGCCCGCCGCACCGGCGCCCGACGTCACGATGCGCACGCCCTCCAGGCGCTTCCCCACCAGCTTGAGTGCGTTCATCAGGCCTGCAAGGGTGATGACGGCCGTGCCGTGCTGGTCGTCATGGAAGATGGGGATGTCGCAGACCTCCTTGAGGCGTCGCTCGATCTCAAAGCAGCGAGGCGCAGAGATGTCCTCGAGGTTCACGCCGCCAAAGCTGCCGGCCAGGAGCTCCACGGTGCGGACGATCTCGTCCACGTCCTTGCTCCGCACGCACAGCGGAATGGCGTCCACGTCACCAAAGGCCTTGAAGAGCGCGCACTTGCCCTCCATGACGGGCATGCCCGCCTCTGGGCCAATGTCGCCCAGGCCCAGGACCGCGGTGCCATCGGTCACGACGGCAACCGTGTTCCAACGGCGCGTGAGCTCATAGCTCTGATTGATGTCCTTCTGAATCTCAAGGCACGGCTCAGCGACGCCCGGCGTGTAGGCAAGGCTCAACGCCTCGGACGTGCTCACGTCTGCGCGCAGGGCAATCTCGATTTTGCCGCGCAGCTCTCGATGCAGGCGCAGCGACTCTTCTCCATAGTTCATAGGTACTCCTCACATAGCAAATCCCGGCTGGTATCGTACCAGCCGGGATTTGGAAGGGAAGACCTTACTCAGACTCTACAGGTTCGCCTTCGAAACCATGGCTTCTCTCGGCATTCCCTACTCCACCGTGACCGACTTGGCTAAGTTGCGGGGCTTGTCCACGTCGAAGCCACGGTCACGCGCCACGTAGCGCGCGAGCAGCTGCAGGTGCAGCGCGGCGACCACGGGCACGATCAGCTCGTCTGGGCAGGGAGGCACCCAGAGCACCGCCTGGCACATTTTTGCCACGCGCTCGTCGCCATCGGTTGCAACGCCCACCACGACGGCACCGCGCGCCAGGCACTCCTGGATGTTCGACACGGTCTTGTCGTGCACATGGTCCGCCGGAACGATGGCCACGACCGGGAAGCCCGGCTCCAAAAGCGCGATGGGGCCATGCTTCATCTCGCCCGCAGGGTACGCCTCGGCGTGGAGGTAGCTGATCTCCTTGAGCTTGAGCGCGCCTTCATAGGCGGAGGTGGAGTTGACGTTGCGGCCCAGGAAGAGCGCGCTCGACTTGCCGCGGAAGAGTCGCGCCGCCTGCTTGTCCTGCCAGCGGCGCTTGAGTACCTCGCGCATGAGGCCGGGCACCTGCTGGAGGTCCGCATAATGCCGTTGGACCTCCGCCAGGTCCATGCGGCCATGCGCCAGCGCCAGACGCAGGGCAAGGAGGAACGCTGCCACCATCTGGGCGGTATAGGCCTTGGTCGAAGCCACCGCGACCTCGGGGCCAGCCTGGATGTAGAGCGCACCGTCCGCCTCGCGCGCCGCGGTCGAGCCGAGCACGTTGGTGATGGCAAACACGTTGCAGCCCATGCCACGCATGCGGCGGGCCGCCGTAAGGGTGTCCGCCGTCTCACCCGACTGGGTGATGATCACGCACATCGTATGGTCCGTGACGAGAACGTCCGCATAGTTGAACTCACTCGCATACTCGCACGAGACGGGAATTTTGGCCCACTTCTCGATGATGGTCTTGGCAATAAGGCCCACGTGGTACGACGTGCCGCACGCAATGATGTACACGCGGTCGACGGCAGCAAGCTCTGCCTTCGTGAGCGTGAGCTCGTCCATCTCGATGCCGTGCTCGCCCAGGCGGCCAGCCAGCAGACGCTCGATGGCCTCAGGCTGCTCGTTGATCTCCTTTGCCATGAAGTCGGAATAGCCGCCGAGCTTGGCGGCCGAGGCATCCCAGTCGATGTCCATGGCGGAAGGGTTCTCCACCGGACGGCCATCGCGGTCGATGATGGTAATGGAACCATCTGCGTGGAGGGTCGCCACGTCGTTATCCTCGAGCTGGATGACATGGCTCGTCACCGAGGCAAGCGGCATCACGTCGGAAGCGGCGTAGGCGCCGTCCTCTGTCGAGGCGACCACGAGGGGCGACCCCTTGCGCGTGACGATCAGCTCGCCCGGGGCGTCGGCACACACGACCGCAAGCGCCCACGATCCCTCAAGTCGATCACAAGCGTTGCGCACGGCCGAGTCCAGGTCGCCCCGGGCGGGACCGTTCCACGCCTCCTCGATGAGGTGCGCGATGACCTCGGTGTCGGTGTCGCTCAAGAAGGTGTGGCCATCGAGCATGAGCTGGCGTTTGAGCTGCTGGTAGTTCTCGATGATGCCGTTATGCACGACGGCGATGCGGCCCGAGCAGTCATAATGCGGATGCGCGTTACGGTCGGTGGGGGCGCCATGCGTTGCCCAACGCGTATGGCCGATGCCGCACGAACCGTTGAGGTTCGCCACCTGCGCGCGTTCCACAAGGTGCGCTACGCGGCCGGCACACTTCACGCCATGGAGGTTGCCCGAGGGAGAAACGACCGAGACTCCAGCCGAGTCGTATCCGCGGTACTCGAGCGTTTGCAATCCCTCAAGCAGCCAAGGAGCAGCTTGCATCTTTCCGGTATAGCCCACTATTCCGCACATGATCCCCTCCGTCCATCGTTCGGTCAAAACCAATGCTCACGATTATGGGATTCGTGCAATGCCATTAGATTGATAAATTGTTTCAAGATGGCTTACGACCACGTATGGAGAGACCGTGCAGGGGTCGCCACAGCGTCCGCTTGCCAGATGACGTCCCCCAAAGGCAGAACCACCCTCCTATGGGATGGATTCCACATCATATAGTCAGTAGTTGGAAGCTTGGCCATCTGGCCATTTGCTTACTCTACTTGGGAAGGTACCACCAGGAGAAAGGACAAGGCATGTCATTCCCGAAGGGCTTTTTGTGGGGCGGCGCCACGGCCGCAAACCAGTACGAGGGCGCGTGGGACGTCGACGGCAAGGGCGCCAGCATTGACGACCACCTTCGTGGTGGCGACGGTATCCACGGCATCCCTCGTCAGATCGACGAGGTCTTCGACCCCAACGCGCTCTATCCCAGCTGGGAGGCGACGGACTTCTATCACCACTACGAGGAGGACATCGCGCTATTCGCCGAGATGGGCTGGAACGTGTTCCGCATGTCCATCAACTGGTCGCGCGTCTTTGCCAACGGCGACGGCGAGCCGCTTGAGGCCGGCCTCGAGTTCTATGACAAGGTCTTTGACTGCTGCGTCGCCCATGGCATCCAGCCGCTCGTGACCCTCTCGCACTACGAGATCCCCTACTCCCTGGTCGAGCGCTTCAACGGCTGGGCGAGCCGCGAGCTCATCGACATCTTCTTCAACTACGCGAAGACCGTCATCGACCGCTA
>CADBRX010000190.1 GCA_902797175.1 uncultured Coriobacteriaceae bacterium
CGTCACCGAGTGCACCTTTGTCACTCGCGCCTATTACCGTGGGAAGACAGTTGACCAGCTCCAGATGCACCTGCGCGGGGACGTGGGGCTCTTCTCGCATGAGGACGTGGGCACAGACGACCCCCTTGTCATGGACACGGAGACCTATCGCATCATCACGGTCTGCTTCGACCATGAGGGTAACGAGATCACGCCCGGCGGCATCGTCCCTCTCTACGACACTGGGTGCCCCTATCCCACCTTCGGCATCGTGAAGCCCACCGTCACCAACACCCGCGTGGACATGGGCCCTTACGGTCAGTCGGTATTCGCCGACGCGGTGGACGCCATCCAGGCGGTGGACCTCACCTTCGACGCGCTCGTCTCCGAGATCGACCTCTCGAAGATGAGGAACAACCGAATAGTGCCTAGACACCCCGCCTGTTGACCTCCCCTTCCCTCTCTGGTTCCGCCCCATCTTCTTCCGCAGCTCCAACCTCGCCAGCAGGCCTCACACGCGGGCTATCTTGTTGCCGACGACACGGAGCTAGACACGACAATCCATTCGCTCGGCTCGCCGGTCGACCTTCCCCACTCCACCCGCACGGTCCTCTCGTAGGCACAATAGCGGCACATAGGTTTCGGCGTTCGCCTGAAGTCGGCAATCTCGTCGACATCGCTCACGAAAGCAAGCTCGAGATAGTCCTCGGACTCGTGCGCAAACGATGTGCCAAAACGCTCGTTCAGCGTCTCAAAGAGGGCCCCGCGGTTGCACGGAAAGAGACGTCCGCCCACCAGCTGCAGGGAGACTCCCCCGAGGGGGCATTCCATGAACGCCTGCGTCACGTCGTGCCCGCCATGCTCGTCGAGCGGGGTGCTGAGGAAGTACGGCGTCCCGCCTTCGCCCACGGCAAGCCCGTTGCTAACCTCCGCCCTCACGCCTCTGTCCCCCGCATATGTCACAAGGCCTTGGTAGTCGATCCCAATGGGATAGGGGGTCAGATACAGACAGACACCTGCCGCGCGCATGGCGTCCCATACGTCATCGGCGACCTCGCGTACCAGCAGGCCGTTGGAGCAAACGCGGGTCCGTGTGGCGGGAAGCAGCTCGTGGGTCAGGCGAACGAAGCCGGCCAATTCCGGATGCAGGAGGGGCTCGCCGCCCATGAGGTTGATTGACTCAAAGTAGTCCGCAGCGCCTTTTACCTGTGCCAACAGACCGAGCTCGCGGGCGTACTCGTCAAGGGTGAGGAAGCGGGCCTCGGTAACAGGCGAAAAGTGACAGCAGCACCTGCAGCCCAGATTGCAATGGCTCACGATGTCCACGTCCAGCATGGGCCGACCCCACAGGTGCGTAAGGTGGAAGGTGATGGCACGAGAGGCACCCTGCCCGCGGTCTCCTTGACAATCCTCGCCATAGGACATCACGAGCTCGTCCCAAGCCAAAACAGATGCAGCCCCGTCGAGTCCTATCGCCCTCTCCGCAACCACGTCCTTCACCCCTCGCATCACAATCCCGCTACGCAAGCCACTCGTCGGCAGCAAACGCCGACCGCTTCCAAGGGGCAACCGAAAGCCTACCGCTGTCACAGTGGCGGCACATGGGATGAGGGCTTCGGCGGAAATCCTCGATGTCATCTGCCGATGCGATGCTGGCAAGCGACAGGGAGTCCCCCTCGTCGTCGTGCATGGCATAGCCAAAGCGCCTCGTAAAGAACCCATGGTGGGCAGCCACCTGACAAGGCCAGAGGGCTCCACGCGCAATCTGCATGGTGCAGCCCCCAAGTGGACAGCCGACAAACGAGCTCACGGGATCGCAACGACCCTCCGGGTCAAGAGCTAACCGCACGAAGGCATCCTTTCCCCGTCCCGTACGTGTGAAGTCTCCGGCATAGCTGGCCCGTATGCCGTGCCCGGACACCAGGGCGAAGAGTGCCGCATAGTCAACACGAATGGGGTATGCCGAGATGACGATCTCGACGTCGCAGTCAACCACCGCATCCCAGAAGGCATCACCCATGCTCCCAAGCAGCAACCCGTTCGTGCCCAGCTGGATGCGTTCCTCCGGAAGGACGCAGCGCGTGAGTCGCACGATTTTGGCAATGCTCGGATGCAGCAGGGGTTCGCCGCCCATGAGCACGACGGCCTCGAAAAACCCCGAGATGCCTTCGACGGCAGCCAGGCACCTGAGGTCGCGCTCGTATTCCCCCAAGTCGAGGTAACGTTCCGGCGCCAACGGCGCGAAATGCATACAGCCCGCGCAACGCAGGTTGCAATGGTCACACACCTGCACGTCGAGCCGCGGTCTTGCGTTCAGGCTCGCCACCCGCTGGGCGAACCCCACAGAGTAGGGTGCCTTGTCAGCCAACCGCAACGGAGCGCTCACGGCCATTGCCCATCACGGATGGGGCGGCTGGCCCTTGGCCACAAGGATGCAATACGAAGGCGCATGCCATGGAGGTGCCTCAACAATAGTCGCACTCCGTCGCGCACTCGCGCGACGGGCAAATCCAGGTGTTTCCACGAGTCCCTCCGGCGACGGCGGCCAGCTCCTCGTCGCTCAGCTCGTAGCCCTCGGCGCGTGCGAGTTCCAGCAACTCTTCGGGCGTCTTGCAGGCAAGCACCTTCATCTTCAGGTCCTGACTCAAGTCGTCGAGATCCACAGCGGTCCTCTCTCTTGTGATATAGGGACTGTCGTCCGCACCCATTGTACGTGCCCACCGCGCCAATCATGCAAGTTGCATGATTATTCGCACGCATTGTGGCCGGTGCACCCAGCAATGAGTGCACCGGCCATTTCATTTGAGTGCCCGCCGGTCATGCGAATGTGACCGCCTGGCAGAGACTATTGCTGCCTTCCCATCGTGCGCTGCCTCATGTTCACGTCGCCCATCTGTATCCTGACGGCGTTGTGCACGATGCGGTCCATCACGCTCTCGGCGTGCGCGCC
>CADBRX010000191.1 GCA_902797175.1 uncultured Coriobacteriaceae bacterium
CCCTTGACCTCGATGCCCTGCTCCTCGAGCGCCTTGTGGACCTCCTGCATGTTGTCGTAGGCAGTCCAGACGATCCACTCGTCGCCGGCGTCCTCGTAGTCGTCTCCGCCAGCCTCGGCCACGGCGAGCATGAACTCGTCCTCGTCCACGGCGTTCTCGCGATCGGGAACCTTCTTGTCGTCGGACTTGATGACCTTGTCCACCGCGATGGTGCCCTTGCGCTCAAACTGGAACGCAACGGAGCCGCTGGTGCCCAGGTTGCCGCCTGCGTGGGTGAAGGCAGAGCGCACGTCGGCGGCGGTGCGGTTCTTGTTGTCGGTCAGGCACTCGACGTAGACCGCGACGCCTGCGGGGCCGTAGCCCTCATAGGTGATCTCGGAGTAGACAGCGGCGTCGGCGCCGGAGCCAAAGGCCTTGTCGATGGCTGCCTTGATCTTGGCGTTGGGCATGGACACCATGCGGGCGCGCTGCACGGCGGCGGCCAGGGTGGCGTTGTTGTCCGGATTGGGGTCTCCGCCAAGCTTGGCGGCAACGGTGATGTTGCGCGAGAGCTTGGAGAAGAGCGAGGAACGCTTGGCGTCGATGGCTGCCTTCTTATGCTTTGTGGTGGCCCACTTAGAGTGTCCGGACATAGGTATCTCCTTTGCGTCTTGGCTGAAACATATCGATGATACGCGAGGGTTGCTGGGTTTTTCAAGGGTTAGTGGTAGAGCAGCAAGCAATGTCCATGTTGCTTCCCCGCCCAATGGGACAGTTTTGGGGCACTATTCGTCTCATTCGGCGGACTCCCCGCCCATTGGGACAGCTGGTGATCCGTTCTTGTCCCATCCGGCGGACCTCCCGCCCGTTGGGACAACGCACCGTGCATTCTCGTCTCATCCGGCGTATTCAACGCCCGATGAGACAAACCATCAAGCTTTTCTGTCCCATCTTGCGGACCACCTGCCCATTTGGGCATCGTATGGCACGTTTTATCAAAAATAGGAAACGCGCCCGTCTAGGCGGGCGCGCAACGTGCAACTAATCAATGCATCTTGATACTTCTGAACCGTTTCCTGCTCAGCAGACTTCCCTACTTATCTTCGTTAAGCACCTCTTTGGCGTCCTTGAAGAAGCTCCAGATCATCATGATCATGATGATGCCAATCGGGAAGGCCGAGATGATGCTGACCGACTGGATGTTTGCCATGGAGCTCTCGGAGAACACCAGCGCGATGGGCAGCACGATCAGCAGGATGCACCACAGTAGCTGGATGGGCATGCTGGGCTTCTCGTCGTCACCCAGGCTCTTGTAGCTGTAGCAGGCCGCGGTGAAGGCGATGGAGTCGAACGACGTCGCATAGAAGGCGATCATGGTGACCATGAGCCACGCAAGCATGAGCGTGGGCACGGGCATGGTGTCGATGATGGCCAAGATGAGCCCGTAGAGGTCGCCCGTGGACTCGTACAGCGCGATGAAGTCGGCAGCACCCGAGACCTGCAGGCCGAGGCCGTAGTTTCCCAGCACGATGAAGCTCACCAGCGTGGAGCCCACGCCAAACACAAAGCCGCCCAGCACGGTCTGGCGAATGGTGCGTCCGCGCGAGATGGAGCCGATGAAGAACGGCGCGGCAATGCACCATACCATCCAGTAGGCCCAGTAGTAGATGGTCCAGTCCTGAGCAAAGTTGCTGGTGCGTGCGGGGTCGGTATAGGTGGAGAGGCCCACGAACTCCTGGATCATGGTTCCCAGCGACTGAAGGCCGTTCTCGATGATGAAGCGCGTCTGACCGCCGGCAAGCAGCACAAAGCCCAGGAAGCCAAAGAACAGGTAGATGCATGCCTTGGCCAAAAAGCCGATGCCCTTGAAGCCGTGAAGCACCGCGTAGGTATAGACCGCGCAGGTAATGAGCATGATGATGATGCTCATGGCCGTGCGGGAGATCTGCAGCCCAAAGAGGCTCAACGCGACGCTTGCCAAAAGGGGTGTAGCAACGCTGAAGGTGGTGGCGGTACCCGCTAGCAGCGCAAACAGGGCAAAGAGGTCAATCACGCGGCCGAGCAGACCATCTGCCTGATCCCCGATGATGGGACGGCATGCCTCGGAATAGCGCTGGCGCGCACGCTTGCGCACGTGGAGCATGAAGCCGAACACCACGGCCAGCACCAGATAGAACGCCCAGGGAATGAAGCTCCAGTGGAAGAGCGGAAAGACTCCCGCCCAGTCGGCTATGGAGCCAAGCTCGGCAATATGCGGGCTGGTGGCGTACATGGCCCACTCGGCAAACGAGTAGAAGAGGATGTCTGCGGCAAGTCCGCAGGTAAACATCATCGATCCCCATTCAAAGAAGCTGTACTGGGGCTTCTCGCCAGGCTCGCCCAGCACGATGTCGCCATAGCGCGAGAGCGCCAGATACAGGGCGATGACCAGCACGCCCAGGCCGATGACCAGGTAGTACGACCCCAGCGTGTCGCCAAAGAAGAAGCGCACCTGGCTGATGACCTGGTTGGACGCCTCGGGGAAGGCAAACAACAGGCCCGCCAGTCCCATGATGAGGGCAAACGGGACCAGCGTCACCATCCAGTCAATCCTGTTTTGCTCTGATTTCTCAACTGCCTTCATGACAGTCACCTCCATCTATGCTCGCGACGGTGCGGCCTCGGCGAGAACGCCCGTCTCGTACTGGTAGGTATAGTCTGTGCCGCGACAACTGAAGGAAAAACCCTCTGCCGCGGTCGTGGAGCCTTTGATCGGTGCAAAGCCCGTAAGCTCTGCCTGCGTCGCCCCCAGCCGGAGCGCGACGTCACGCAGAATCTGGGAGCGCGTGTCGTCGACGTAGGTGGAATCAAAGGCGCGCAGCTCGTCAAGGGTGTCGAACTCGGAAATGGCACCTAGCTCGTAGCGGCGGATGCGCATCTTGAGCTCGTCGAGGTGCTCCAGGTAGATGGTCTCCCAAAGCTTGCCCGCCGTTTCCGGCAAAGCGTACTCGCGCTCGAGGATGGCCAGGAAGGCGCTGGTAAAGGCCTCATCCCAAAACGTGTGTCCCAGCATGTACCAGGCATCGCGACCGCCCACGGTCACGCTGTCGATAAATCCGTCGGCATCTTCTGTCATGCACCACTCGGCCGTCTCGCCCTCCGCATACTGAGCCGCATAATAGGCACCGTCGGGCTCTGTCATAAACGGGTTCTCTGCAAAGTAGTTGTCCGCAGAGCACAGGTAGCTGTTTCGCAGAACGTCGCGTGCAACCCAGATGGACGAGTTGTTGTTGCGGCGCAGGTAGTAATCGTTATGCAGCAGCTTCACGCCGAGCTTGTCCTGCAGGTAGGCAAACTGGTCCGCCTTGTAGCCCGTCACCACGTACACCTGTGGCACGCCCGCCTCTTGGAGCTGGCGAATCTGTCGCTCGATGAGCACCTCGCCGCGCACGACGGTCAGAGCCTTGGGACGCTCGTACGAGAGCGGCACAAAGCGGCTGGACGTGCCCGCCGCCATGATCACCGCGTTGTCGACTAGCATGTGGCCCCCTCGCCCGCGTCCATCAGCTCGTGCGCATAGCGGAAGAAGTCCTTGCCGTAGCGGTACTGGGCCAGGCTGTACTCGCCAAACTCCACGCCCAGGTTGCGCTTGTACTCGCACCAGTTGGACC
>CADBRX010000192.1 GCA_902797175.1 uncultured Coriobacteriaceae bacterium
GACCCGTCGCGCACGGTCAGGTTCCGGACGGGTCACCTCCCACCGTTATCGTGACCCGTCGCGCACGGTCAGGTTCCGGACGGGTCATAATCCCATCCGAAAGTGACGCGCCACACCGCCTCACGCCCTGGGGAGCAGCACGTTCAGGCTGGCTACGCCATCGCTTGAGCTGGCGGCAAGCGTGCCGTCGTGCCGTTCGACCACCGTCCGCAAGGAGACGAGCGCAGCTGCCGTCGGCGCCGTTCCCTCCCACTCGACGTGGATCACGGACATCTCGCCCCGTCTGCAGACCGTCAGGTCCATGCCGTCAGCACCCGACTCCCGGGCGCTGGCGATCGCCAGGTCGAGAAGCCCGCCCACCAGCGCATAGGCGTCTGCGGGCGGCAGGCAGTCCATGGCCGCGCCGTCAGCCATGCACATGAGCTCGATGCCCTCGCGCCGGCAGAGCAGCGCTCGCTCGGTGACCGCCGTGTCGAGCGCCTCGCATCCTGTCCTCACCACCAGGTCGTACACGTCCATCTCACGCGCGACCTCGGCTAAGAGCGACCGGTCAAGCGGGGCATCGCTTCCGGCCTCCAAGCTCCGCAGCACCTGATGGCGCATGTCATGGACGCGCGCGTTGACCGCCGCGAAGGTCTTGCGCGAAAGCGCATACTGGCGCTCGCGCTCCTCGGTCAGGGCGCGCAACGTCGTGACCTCGGCGCGCAGGCGCCAACTGAACAGCAGCTCGTAGCTCACGGAGAGAAAGAACAGGCACACGGATCCGTGCATGATGCGTAGGGCCACGAGCGTCGGCAGCGATACGTGCTCGATGGCCAAGCGCTTGATGAGAACGTCGAGGCCGATCACCAGCAGCAGAACCAGTAGCAGCATGCCCAGCATGCGACGGTCCTTCACCTCGTAGGCGCCGCCCTTCCAAAGGTGCCTCACCAGAAGCAGCCAGCACACCGCAAAGACGACTGCCCATCCGACGAGAAACGCCACGAACGCGCCGCCCGCAGACGCCTTGCCCGAAACGCCCGCCAGAAGGACGAGGAGCTCCCCCATCCCGCTCGCAAGGTTCTGCATGGAATAGGCAGCGCTGGCGCACCAGAGGGCCGTCCAGATCGACGTGTCGCGACACCAGAGGACGACGAAGGGCATGGCCAAGAGCACAAGCTGGAAGACGAGCGGCAGCGTCACCGAACCAAGACGGCCCATGAGCTCAGGCCTCGCGACAAAGCCGACCCAGGTCGCCACCACGGTCCCCACCAGCGTCAGGAAGGCGACCGTTGCGACACGCCCCGCATACCCCTCCCGTCTCGGCAAGGGCAGCGCAAACATCCAGAGCGCCATGCCCATCTGGAGCATCGTTGACAGCGGCAGGGCAAGCAGGGGCAAAAGCGGTTCCATCACAGGTTCCCGCCAAGGTAGTTGGCTATGGCGTCGAGCGCCGCACGCTTGCGCGAGCGCGAGAGGTAGGCCCGCTCGCCCGTGGAGAGGCGCACCTCGTCCCCGCTCACGCCCAGCACGTGGGACAGGCCGATGATGGTGCCGCTCGACGCCCGCACGAAGGCATCCTCGGGCAGCTCCCCCATCGCCGCGCCGATGCTGCCACGGATGCTGACCCGCTCGCCAGAGGAGAGGTGGTAGACAAGATCGTGCCCCTCAAGCTCCACGAGCACGATGTCGCTCGTGGCAAGCGAGCGGACCTCCCCCTTCGTGCGCAGCACGACCCGGCGGCCGGCGTTGCGGCGCACGGCCCGCTCGGCGCGCACCATACAACGCGCAAACGAATCCCAGCTCACAGGCTTGACCAGGTACGCAAGCGCGTCGTATTCGTAGCCCTGCACCGCCTGCGAAGCCAGCGTCGTCACAAAGACGAGCGGGGTCTCCTCGTCGCGTTGGCGGAGGAACGCCGCCGCCTCGAAGCCGTTGATCCCCGGCATCTGGATGTCCATGAAGATGAGGTCGTACGACGAGCCGTCCTCCATGAACTCGAGCGCGCTCGCATGGCGCACGACCGTGACGGCCGTCCCGCTCGCCTCTCCATACCGCTCAAGGTGCCGCGACAGGGCCTGGGCCTCCCGGTCGTCATCCTCAACTATCAGCACGCGCATGGTTCCCCCGATTCTGACCACTCCCTTACCGATTATGACAAAGAAGCGACCACTTGCTACAGCCGGACCTATGGTAAGGGTGGATTTGGTAGGTCCGGCTCACGCCGGGGACAATGAAAGGGAGACGCATGGCGCAACAAATATCAACGGCGCGCAAGGTGGGACGGGTCATTAAGACCATCGTCAAGGCCGCGCTTGCGCTCGTGCTGTCGGCGGCGATGGTGGCGGTCAACACCGTCCTGCCCAACAGCATGATTCCGCGCATGATGAACAACATGATGGGGTACCAGCAGAGCTGGACCACCCCCGCAGGCGCCGAGGACGTGGACGCCGACTACTACAAGAGCGACTTCACGTCAGAGGAGCTTGCCCAGGCAGAGCACGACCTGGACGTGCAGATCTCCTCCGAGGGCTTCGTGCTGCTCAAGAACGACGCTGACACCATGCCCTTTGAGCAGGGCACCACCTTCAGCTTCTTCTCCGAGAACGTCAAGAACCTGACGGCGACGCAGTCCATCATGACGGCGTTCACCGGGGCCTCCGGCGACCAGGACAAGCTGACCGCCGCCTTCGAGGCCGAGGGCTTTGGCGTCAACCAGACGCTCATGGAGTTCTACACCAAGGGCGCCGGCTCCCAGTACACCATGGGAACGGGCTCCATCAACTTTGGTGCCGCCGAGGACTTCCGCATCAACGAGTGCCCGCTCTCCGAGCTTGAGGGCGCCGAGGGCGTGCTCGACTCCGCCCAGGGAACCGTCCCCGTCTTTGTGTGGCGCCGCGTAGCCGGAGAGGGCCGCGACATGCCCCGCTCCATGTACAACCACGCCGACAGCGCCGAGGACAAGGCCAAGAGCTACCTCGAGCCCGACACCACCGAGCTCGAGATCCTCTCCTACCTCAACGACAACTACGAGGACGTGGTGCTGCTGGTCAACACCGCCAGTGCCCTGCAGCTTGACTGGGTGGCGCAGTTCCCCCACATCAAGGCCATCCTCTTCGTGCCGTCCACCGGCACCTTTGGCACCGAGTCGCTTGCCGGCATCTTCAGCGGCCGCGTGAACCCCTCGGGCAAGACCGTCGACACCTTCGTGGCCGACGCCTTGGCCTCCCCCGCCGGCCACAACTACGGCGACTTCGAGTTCGTGGATGCCGACGGCAACCCCACCAGCTACAACTACGTCAGCTACCTCGAGGGCATCTACGTGGGCTATCGCTACTACGAGACCCGCTACGAGGACGCCGTCCTGAAGCAGGGCAACGCCGGCGCCTTTGACTACGACGCCGAAGTCGTCTATCCCTTTGGCCACGGCCTGAGCTACACCACCTTTGACTGGAGCGACCTCGACGTGACGTGGGACGGCCTCGACTCCATCACCGCCAAGGTTACCGTCACCAACACGGGCAACGTGGCCGGCAAGGACGTGGTCGAGCTCTATGCCCAGTCTCCCTATACCGACTACGACAAGGCAAACGGCATCGAGAAGGCGTCGGTCGCCCTGGTCGCCTACGGCAAGACCGACGAGCTTGCCCCCGGCGAGTCCCAGACGCTCACCATCGACGTCGACCCCGCACTGCTTGCCAGCTTTGACTCCCATGGCGCGGGCACCTACGTCATCGAGAACGGCACGTACTTCATCGTCGCCGGCCACAACTCGCACGACGCCGTCAACAACGTGCTGGCCGCCAAGGGCCAGGCAGTCAGCGGCAACGCCGGCCTGGCCGCCGCGCACGATCTGGCCATCGACAGCTCCAAGGCCCTCAAGAACCAGCCCACCGTCGACGCAACCACCTTCAGCACCGATGCCTATACCGGCAACAAGATCCAGGCGCTGCTCGCCTTCGCCGAGCCCGAGGGCACCCAGATGACCCGTGCTGACTGGGAGGGCACCTTCCCCGCAAACGACGGCACCCCCATCGAGGGAGACATCTCCACCTGGGGCAACGAGATCAACGGCACCGATGCCGAGGGCAACGCCGCCTCGCTCGTGTGGGGCAAGCCCGCGACGGCAGAGCTGCTGGCGCAGCTCGAGAGCCACGACTCCCTGAGCCCCATTGACGATGCCACCATCACTGACGAGCCCGTCTATGGCGCCAACAACGGCAAGACCCTCATCGAGCTGCGCGGCCTTGCCTACGACGACCCGGCATGGGAAGACCTGCTTGACCAGCTGACCGCCGAGGACTACCGCGAGATCGTGGGCCACTCCGGCTACGGCTCGGAGTACCTGGAGAGCGTCGGCAAGCCCTTCGTCATCGACGCCGACACCGCCGCCGGCCTCATCTATGGCACCCCGCACGGCATGGGCGGCATGATGTTCTGCTCGTCCATCGTCATGGCCCAGACCTGGAACCAGCCGCTGGCCGAGAGCTATGGCCACATGCTGGCCAGCGAGGCCAACCTCTCCGGCACCGCAGGCGCCTCCGGCTGGTACGCGCCGTCCATGAACATCCACCGCACGCCGTTCACCGGCCGCGCCGCCGAGTACTACAGCGAGGACCCCGTCATCAGCGGCACCGTGGCAGCGCACGAGATGCATGGCGCGGCCGAGCTGGGCCTGTACTCCACCATCAAGCACTTCGCCTTCAACGACCAGGAGAACCACCGCGGTGACGGCGGCATCGACAAGTCCGTGAGCACGTGGATGGGCGAGCAGGCCGCGCGCGAGATCTACCTGCGCCCGTTCGAGCTGTGCATGCACGCCCCCGACGTCGAGCTGACCTACTACACCGTGGGCGAGGACGGCACCTACACCCTCAACACCACCACGCAACGCGCCTGCCAGGGCATCATGACCTCCTTCAACCGCATCGGCGCCACGTGGACGGGCGGCTGCTACCCGCTGATCCAGCAGCTGGTGCGCGACGAGTGGGGCTTTGACGGCTTCATCATCACCGACTCCGCCAACGCGGGCAGCCCCGCCTTTGACGAGAGCCAGATGATACGTGCCGGCGCGGACTCGTTCCTCAAGAGCAACCCCAACACCTACGTGTTCAACGCATCTGACAGCGCCGAGTACCACTATGCGCGCGAGGCGGCCCACCACCTGCTGTACACCACGGTCAACAGCCGCGCCATGAACGGCGCCGTGCCCGGCAGCACCTACAAGCCCGGCATGCAGATGATCGACAAGATCCGCATGGGCGTGAGCCTGATCGGCGGTGGCGGCGTGGCGGCAATCGGCATCACCGGGTGGCTCAACCACAAGAAGCGCAAGCTCGAGCGCCTGGGAGACCTTGCTCCGCAGGAGTAACCGAGGAAACCAGACCCACAGAGCATGACGTCGAGGGCCGGCCTGCCGCTGCAGGTCGGCCCTCTCGTCTACGCGAGCGGTCGGTTGCCGACCTTTACCCACCATACGAAGCATATTCAAACAACCTAATAGTTCAACAATTCGTCAGGCTCTTATGATGGAACCATGGGACGTTGACAACCGCACGAGAAGGGGGACGCCATGATTCGGACCAACAGCGTTTCGCTCACCACGCTTCCTTCAGCAATCGCCTATCGCCGCAAGGGGGCGTCAGGCGACTCGGCCCTCGTCATCCTCCGCGCGGACGCCACCCAGCCAGGAATCGCCACCATCTCCAAGACGTCAGGCAAGCCCATCGTGGCGGCGCACATTCCCGCCGACCTCTACCCCGAGGAGGCCTTCGAGGAGGCAATCGAGCTCACGGCCGGCCTGCCGTACCGCAAGCAGGGAAAGCCTGCTGCGCCCAAGGCCAGCGAGGACGTCGAGCTGGACGTTGCCGAAGACGTGGAGGAAGAGCCCGTTGCCGAGGAGGTCGTGGTGGTCGTTGACAGCGACGAATACCAGCGCCTCCTTGACACGTACACCACCAAGGAAGGCAAGCTCTCCTATGACCTCATGAACAAGGAGATGATCCAGTTCGCGCACAAGAGCGAGATGGTCGCGCGCATGGTGGCCGCCGGAGACCCCGAGGAGGCCATTCTCACCTACATCGTGGGCACCAAGTTCCGCAACGCCACGGGCAACCACGAGCTTGACGACGAGCAGGTCGCCGCGTTGGCGGCGCTTATCGACGAGGTGAGCCCGAGGGGCGCCTTCCGCGAGCTCAAGCGCAGAATCCGCGCGATGCTCGGAGAGGCCAAGCACGCATAGACTGACCCAGGCGGATGCCGCCGTTTGTATTTTGCCAATCGTCCTTCTGAAGAGGTATCTGGAAACCTATCCTGCGGTTTTGTAAAAATAACACCTCCAAAGGACGATTGGCAAAGAAGCCCCCTTCATAGTCGATGAAGAAACACGCGAGTCCTGCCCTTGCGCACGGATGGCACGGTCGCAAACGGTCGCACGCACCTTGCGCGCGCCTGTTTCCAAAGCACGTCAAGCTCCGTTCCCAAGTCAAGTTTTGGACAGTCAGCCGCTACAGGGTTTTCAGGTTGCCTTGGGCATGTCTGCTCTCTGTGACAGAGCATCAAGGCCCGTCTCCTTTAAGGTTTCTGCAAGTCTAGAACCACCAGGCAGGCAGCTACTACGACCAGGTGAAGGCCACCATCGAGGAGTCGCTCAGCAACTTCCTGGCAGACACGACGTTTCCCTATGACGCGTCCTCTTCCGGCATGGGCGGCGGCATGGGCGGCCCTGGCGGCGGCATGCCCTCGGGCGGCGCTCCCGGCGAAGCGGGTCCCGGCGATGGCGGCACCCCACCCGACATGGGAGACGGTGGTCCCTCGGGCGGCATGGGCGGCATGCCCTCCGGCGCACCTAACGCAGCGGACGAGAACACCGACTACACGCAGATCGATGACATCTCGCGCACCGAAACCTCGGGAGGCCTGAGCCTCTCGGGAACCTACGAGACGGCCGCGGACTACATCGACGCCCTCAACGGCGACGGTGAGTGGGTCACCTACGATGAGGCGTCAAACACGGCAACCATCACCAGCGTAAAGGGGTTCTGTATTGCGCTCAAGCAGGCATCCAAGAGCCTGGGGGCCTTCGACCAGCTCGACCGTGGGCAGGGCGAGAACATCCTCTTTGGCGAGAACGGCGAGGCGCGCCACTTTGATGCCACTCTGGCCCAGGTCCTCGAGGGGCTCGGCAGCGAGTATGCCGCAGATTTCGCCGACGACCTGGCCCTCACGGACTCCCTCGGCACCGACGCGCAGACGCGCCTCGAGATGTACACCCCGCTCTACTACCTGCTGGCCAGCCAGGGTGGGTACGGGCAGAGCACGCCCGCCAAGCACTGGCGCATCCGTACGGGCATCAACCAGGGGGACACGGCCCTCACCTGCGAGCTGAACCTCGCGCTTGCCGCCCAGGCCCACCCCGAGGTGGAGTCCGTCGACTTCGCCACCGTCTGGGGACAGGGCCACACCCAGGCCGAGCGCACCGGCAGCGCCACCGACAACTTTGTGGCGTGGGTGGCTAGCTGTATGGACTAATCTAGAGTGGAACACCAACCCGTCCCCCCGTTCCGAGTGGAACACTAACCCGTCCCCCTGTTCCACTTCGTTCCACGCGGAGCGGGGGAGCCTTGCGACTCCCCCGCTCCGCGTTATCTCGCTTGATGATCCCCGCAGCTTATCCGCGGTTGCCAAAGACCGCGCCGACGCCCGTGGCAAAGTGATAGTCGTAGTTGCCCACCTTGCCGTTGCCAGACATTGCCGCGATCGCCTCAGAAACAATGCCAGCGAGCACCATAGCTGCAATGATGTAGAGTGCGCCCATCTTGTCCCCCTCTATAGCACGAAACAAAGTCGTAATAATTCATCACCTATGTTACCACTCTGTTAACGCGCATCAAGGGATCATTCACTCATTACGGCGGCGCCTTTCTCCAACCTACGCAAAGCAGTGCTCCATGGCCCAGGCAAACTGCTCGCAGAAGCGCTCGCGCGCCTGCCTACTCTGTGGCAGGTCGGGCTCCAGCATGTCAAAGGCGTGGTACAGGCCCTCGTAGACGTCCACCTCAACCGGCACGCCCGCCGCGCGCAGCGCCTCGACATACGCCATCGTCTCGGCGTAGAATGGCTCGCCCGTGCTGACAAACGTGTACGCGGGCGGAAGGCTGAAGAGGTCGGTGGCACGCGCCGGCGCCGCGTATGCCGGCACCTCGCAACCCTTGCCAAGACCGCGCAGGTAGAGCCCCCAGGCCATGTGGTTGCGGCGTGTGTTCCACACCTTGTTATGGTTATCGCGCGAGCTTGCCGTGTCCCGGTCGTCGATCATCGGGTAGAGCGGCATCTGGTAGGCGATGCGCACATCCCCACGGTCGCGCGCGAGCAGGGAGAGCGCCGCGCAGAGCCCGCCGCCCGCACTCTCGCCACCCACCATGAGCTGCGCGGGATTGACGCCCAGCTCCGCCGTGTGGTCACGCAGCCAGAGCAGGGCGGCATGGCAGTCGTCAAGCGCCGCGGGATAGGGCGCCTGCAGAGAGAGACGATAGTCCGGGCATACCACCACGGCGCCAAAGCGTTCCACGAGGTCCACCGCGCGCGTCATGAAGACCATCTCCTTCATGCCCGTCAGGTATCCCCCACCGTGAATCCACAGCACACCCGGCGCATCTTGACGAGGGCTCTTGGGGCTCAGCACCAGCGCGGACACCCTGCACCCACTCGCATCGATCCGAACCGTTTGCGAACGCAGGTCCAACCCACGCGCTGTCAGCTTGACGTACACGAGAGCGCCCCCTCCGTACCGCTCCTGCAGACCACAACTCATCCGATAGTGTCCATCCAGACACAGCCAAGCGCCCATCCCGCAGAAGAGTCCAAAGAGCCGTGTCTGAATGTACGTTTGACCTTACCCACACAAGGTAGACCGCGATGTGCTGAGGCGGCACGCACACTCTGCGAGACATACGACGCGGTGCTCACCTCCCTTGAGGAAGAGGACAGCTGGCATGCCAACGTGCTCTTTGTCCACTCGTGAGCCGGCAAAGACGCTGACTCGCAAGGGTCCCACCCCTATGAGTCAATTTGAACTGCGACCCAAAACTTGGACGGCCAAATTAGTGTCATGCCACGAGGGACTGGTTCCGGAACTCCTCCGGGGTCAGTCCCTTCA
>CADBRX010000193.1 GCA_902797175.1 uncultured Coriobacteriaceae bacterium
CGGCACCGGCGACCTGCACCGCGCCCGCAAGGACTCCTTCTTCTACTACCAGAAGGTCATCAAGAGCAACGGCGAGGACCTGGACTAAGGTCCAGTCCGAGCCGTTGCGAGTGGGCGGCGCGCGTCGTTGCGCCGCCTTCCTCCTTACGGCGAGGACCTGGACTAAGGGTTTCTCGCAGTGAGGTTTCTGGGGCCTGTAGCGATCCGTCGCTGCAGGCCCCCTTCTTTAGGGACGGACTACGGCCTTGGCTGCTCCGGGTACAGCTCAAGACGTAACCAAACGAGGAAAAGGCGCCCCTTTTCATACGATGGACCCTTCCGGGTACGTCTGCATCCGTACCACAAATGAACAGGCAACGAACAAGCAACGGCCTTGGGTGTTCCATGCTACACTCGTCATATTCCATGACATAAAGGAGCTCGCATGAAACGCACCTCATTCGCACTCGTAGCCCTTCTGGTCTCCCTCTCGTTGCTCTGTGCCTGCAGTATGGGCAGGTCGGTTTCGATTGGCGAGTTTCTCTCAAGCGGAGGCACAGAAGTACCCGGCCCTTCCGACGCTCCCAAGGAGCTCTTCCTCGCCATAGACAACGGCTACACCGACACCATTGACGACCAGGCTTTTGTCGCCGAGGTATGGACAGAGCTCTACAACCTCCAAATCTCGTCAAGCCCCGCGAAGGCCTCCCCCATCGACGACGGTGGGATAGCATTCTCGTTCATGTGGGACGACGAGCGCACCCTCACCCTGGGGTTCCAGACAAGCGAGCTCTTTGAGGCTGGCGATGGCACCCTTCACCAGGTAAAAGATCCAAACGAGATGGGCACCATCCTCAACTCGCTCATCAACTACCTCAAAGACAAAGATGCCCAGGCTCAAAACGCCAGCTCTTCTGCGCTCGCAATCTCCGAGAACAACACGTTCAACTGGGACGCCAACGGCGACGGCGTTGCCGAGACGTTCGTCATTCGCTCCCACGACAACGGCGACGAGGCTCCCAACGTCATGGAGATCGTCGACGCCTCGAGAAGCTACGAGAGTGCCTGGATCGACAGGGCATATGGCGTGCAGCAAATCGTTCCCAACTCAGATGAGTCGGGAAGTTACCTCACCATCACATACCTCTCTGGTGACTATTACGCACATGACACGGTCAGTACCTGCGACCTGCACTTCTCTGATGGGGTCCTGTGGATTGCCTATCCTGAGGGAAGCGAATCTACCGCCCAGGAGTCTGCCCCTGAAGAGGGATACGTAGAGGAGTATCCTGCGGACGAGGGATACGTCGAGGAATACGCGACAGATGAGGGATACGTCGAGGAGTACCCCTCAGAGGATGAGACGTACTACACGGACTACTCAGAGGACGGCTATACAGAAGAGTCCACCGAATGGTAAGCAGCATTAGCAGCATTGACCTCGAGAAATCGCGGGCGCTCTTTGGTACCGGCGGACCCGCGGCACCGGCCATCTATGTCATCAACTCGACAGACCACCCATTTGCCCTTGAGCCCCTGACCCATGAGCTCACATCGACCCTTGTATCGATTGCCGTCTCCAGCTGGAACGACGCGCTCACACCGTGGCCGGCGCCAAGCCT
This sequence comes from uncultured Coriobacteriaceae bacterium, assembly GCA_902797175.1. Lineage (GTDB taxonomy): Bacteria > Actinomycetota > Coriobacteriia > Coriobacteriales > Atopobiaceae > UBA1367. Next base: position 1,602 of record CADBRX010000193.1, read on the forward strand.
CTATCGCGAGGAGCAAGACTTTGGGGGCAAGGCGCCCGAAACGCTTCTTGAGCTCCGCAACCATGTCATCCCTGCCATCGAGCAGCGTGAGGGACTCACGCCACGCTCGCGCGCCATCTGCGGATACTCACTTGGTGGGCTGTTCTCGCTCTACGCATTCACGCACGGCACGGCCTTCTCGGCTTGTGGCTGCCTGTCGGGCTCCGTCTGGTATGAGGGTTGGGTCGACCACCTGCGCTCGCTCGACCTGCAGCTAGACGGCAAGTTCGCCTTCCTCTCACTGGGCAGCAAGGAGAGGCGCGGGGCCCACCCCGCCATGCGAACGGTCCAGGACAACATGCAGCTCTGTGCCAACGCCTTGCAAGACCGCGACTGCAAGGTCCACTTTGAGGTGACGCCGGGCAATCACTTCCAGCACGTGGACGAGCGCCTCCGTGCGGGCATCTCTGCATTGGACGCCTTCCTCATAGGCTAGTCCCAACGTAACAAGCACAATTGTTACGATGCCCCTCCCGCCTTGTTACGAACAGAAAACCAAGGTCATTCGTGCGCTATTCTCCTCCCATCAGATTGATGACAAAGGAGGAGGACACCTATGAACGTGGGCATCGCAGGATATGGAAACCTTGCACGCGGCGTCGAGGCAGCCGTGACCAAGGCAGATGACATGAAGCTCGTCGCCATCTTCACGCGTCGAGATCCGGCAACCGTAACCGTGGCGACCGACACGCCTGTCTATTCCTGGGACGACATGGAGAGCATGACCGACCAGATTGACGTCATGGTCCTCTGTGGCGGCAGCGCCACCGACCTTCCCGAGCAGACGCCCCAGCTCGCCAAGCTCTTCACGGTCGTGGACAGCTTTGACACGCACGCCCACATCCCCCAGCACTTTTCCAACGTCGATGCCGCCGCACGCGAGGCAGGCACCATCGGCATCATCAGCTGCGGCTGGGATCCGGGCCTCTTCTCCATTGCACGCCTCTATGCGAGCGCGGCACTGCCCAATGGCGCCGACTACACGTTCTGGGGCCGCGGCGTGAGCCAGGGCCACTCCGATGCCATCCGCCGTATCCCCGGTGTGGCCGACGCCCGCCAATACACCGTCCCCGTGCCCGAGGCGCTCGAGGCGGCTCGCTCGGGCAGCAACCCCGAGCTCACCACGCGCCAGAAGCATACGCGCGAGTGCTTCGTGGTTGCCGAGGAGGGCGCTGACCTCGCCGCGATCGAAGAGGCCATCGTCACCATGCCCAACTACTTCAGCGACTACGACACCACGGTCACCTTCATCTCCCAGGAGGAGCTGAACGCAAACCACGCAGGCCTTCCCCATGGCGGCACTGTCATCCGCAGCGGCAAGACGGGCCTCGATGACGAGTTTGCCGACACCGTTGAGTTCTCGCTCACGCTCGACTCCAATCCCTTCTTCACCGGCAGCGTACTCGCAAGCGTCGCCCGCGCGGCATACCGCATGCACCAGGAAGGCCAGGTTGGCGCGCGCACCATGTTTGACATCCCGCCCGCGCTGCTCTCTCCCCTCTCCGCAGAGGAGCTGCGCGCGCACCTGATGTAACCCGCCGACCCTGCGACCACGCAGCGAGGAGTCGACCATGCTCTACAGCAACCTCTCCGTCAACGACCAAGGTCACCTGTCCATCGCGGACATCGATGCCTGCGAGCTCGCCAAGGCCTACGGGACGCCGCTCTACGTGCTTGATGAGGACCGCGTGCGTGAGAAGTGTCGCACCTACGTCGAGGCGATGCGCACATACCTCCCACAAGGGTCGCAGCCCCTCTACGCGGGCAAGGCGTTGTGCTTCAAGGGCATCTATCCCGTGATCGAGTCCGAAGGTCTCGGCGCCGACGTCGTCTCTGCGGGAGAGGTCGCCACGGCCCTTGCCGCCGGCTTCCCCGCAAAGGACCTGTACTTCCACGGCACCAACAAGACCGACGCCGAGATTGCCTACGGCGTGGAGCAGGGCGTGGGCTGCTTTGTGGTCGACAACCTCAACGAGCTCGAGGTCCTGAGCAGGGAGGCACAGGCACACGGCATTGTCCAGCGCGTGCTCTTGCGCATCACGGTCGGACTTGACCCGCACACGCTGGCTGCTATCAACACGGGTCGCGTGGACTCGCAATTTGGTGTTCCCATCGAGACGGGCCAGGCCGCACGCTTTGTTGACATCGCGCTCAAGACGTCAAACATCGACGTCATAGGCTTCCACAGCCACATTGGCAGCCAGATCTTTGAGGCCACCTCCTTCTGCGACCAAGTGGACCGGCTGCTCTCGTTTGCCTGCTCCGTCCGCGACGAGCTGGGGTTTGTTGCCAGCACCTTCAACCTGGGCGGAGGCTTTGCCGTTCCCTATGTCGAGGGCGACGAGAAGATCGACATTGCCGCCAACATCGCCGCCATCGCTCAGCACCTGCAAGAGGGATGCGAGCGCGCCGGCTATCCCCTCCCCCGCGTGCTCATGGAGCCAGGCCGCTCCATCGTTGCCGATGCCGGCGTCACGCTCTACTCGGCTGGCGGAATCAAGGAGGTCGAGGGGTACCGGAACTATGTGACCGTCGACGGCGGCATGACGGACAACCCGCGCTATGCCCTCTACAAGAGCGCGTACACCATCCTCAACGCCAGTCGCGCCAACGAGCCCGCCGACTATGAGTGCACCGTTGCGGGACGGTGCTGCGAAAGCGGAGACCGCCTTGCCGAGGACATACGCATCGCCAAGCCAACGCGTGGCGACATCATTGCCGTGCTGACGACTGGCGCTTACAACTATGCCATGTCCAGCAACTACAACCGCGTGCTGAGGCCAGCACTCGTGATGCTCAGCCACGGCGAGGCGCGCCTTGCCGTACGTCGGCAGACCATCGAGGACCTTCTGTCACTCGAGATGTAGCTAATACGTAGGGGTGGGACCCTTTCGTATCGCGATACGAAAGGGTCCCACCCCTACGTATCGCCAACCAAATGCCTCTCGTCACGTACAATTAGTCTCATCTCAGAAGCCGCTTACGGAGGCAAAAGGTGAAGCTGCTCATCATTCGTCATGGAGACCCAAACTACGTCCTTGACTCCCTCACTCCCCAAGGTCGTACCGAAGCCGCCCTGCTTGCGGGCTACCTCAAGGACATCAAGATAGACTACGCCTACGTATCCCCCTTGGGACGCGCCCAAAAGACCGCTCGGCCCACCTTGGAGGCCAAGGGCCTTGAGGCTACAACGCTCGATTGGCTCAAGGAGTTTGACTCCAAGGTGCGCCATGCGGCATCCCCCCTTGTCCCTACCTGCGCCTGGGACTGGTGGCCGGAAGACTGGACCCAACACGACATCTTCTATACCGACCGCTGGTATGACCATCCCGCCATGGTGGCGGGGGGTGTGCGAGAGAAGTACGAGACCATCTGCAAGGGCTTTGACGAGTTGCTGGCGTCTCATGGATACGTAAGGTCGGGAAGGGTCTATCAGGTCACCCGCTCCAACCACGACACCCTGGCCCTCTTCTGCCACTACGGCCTTGGCTGCGTGCTGCTCTCCCACCTCATGAGCGTGTCACCCATGATCCTGTGGCATGGCCTGTGCGCAGCACCCAGCTCCATCACCACGGTCTACACCGAGGAACGACGCAAAGGAACGGCGTCCTTCAGGGTCGCCGAATACGGTGCGACCACGCATCTTGCGCTCGGACACGTCGAGCCGTCCTTCTCTGCTCGGTTCTGCGAATGCTTTGAGGACAAGGACCGCCACTAGGCTAGGAAGACAACGATGAAAGCCATCTTTCTGGACATCGACGGCGTCATCGCCACGCCCACGAGCGTACGGCTCAACTACCTTCTTGGCCGCAGGGTCGACAACCAGTGGTATGACGGTGTCGCACTCAGATACCTCGGTCGCCTTGTGGACGAAACACAGGCAACGGTAGTGCTCACGTCAACCTGGCGCGAAGACCTTGGGCACGGCAACCCGCAGGTCGAAGCCATCATGGATAATCTCTTTGCCCAGCTAGAGAGTGCTGGAGCCCCCGTCTCTGACTTCACGCCCGTCCTTCCTGACGCTGACCGCTCGGAAGAGATCGCCACGTGGCTCGACCGGAACCCCTGCGAGGCCTACGTCATCTTTGACGATCTTGCCTCCTTTGAGGACCGCCCGGACGTGTGCGATGGCCACCTCGTGCTCATCGAAGATAGTGAGGGCATCCGCTTCAGGCACTACCAACGTGCGCTCGAGCTCTTGCGGTAACCTCTTGGCCCAAGGCGTTCGCTTCCCACCTAGGCCAGCACAAACTTACCTATGACCTCAGCCACGGCATTCTCGTTGCAGGATGCGGTGCACACATAGTCGCACTGGGGCTTCATGTCCTCCACGGCATTGGCCACAGCTACACCCAGGGCGGCATCGCGAATCATGGGCCAGTCGTTCCAGTTGTCGCCGATGGCGATGGTCTCGGAAGGGTCCACCCCAAGCGCCGCCGCCAGCCTCAGCAATCCGGCCCCCTTATTCACGCCACGGGCATTGAACTCGAGGTAGCGACCCGATGGATTGGGCACAGGCGGAGCCCAACCGGTCCAAAACAGGCTCCGTAACGTCTGGTTTGGCGCACCAGGAGCGCATCCAGTCAAAAACGGGCCCCCCTGCTCCTAAAGATGAGTCAAGGGATACGGGTTTCCCGTCCGGCCGGCCTGGGACAATGCCCCCGCAGGCGCGGGGGAAGGGAG
>CADBRX010000194.1 GCA_902797175.1 uncultured Coriobacteriaceae bacterium
GATACTCCCGGTGGGTGCTTGACGGGATGCCCGTGGACATCGAAGGCCCTCAAAATGCCTCTTGACAATCTATAGGAGCGTCGGCTTTCCCGTGAAACGTCACAAGCGGCGCGGGCGGCGTTGGCACGTCGTTGGCACGGTAGGCGCTCGGCGGCCATGGGCGCACCTGGGCGGCGGCGCTTTCGGGCCGTCCGCCCCCAACTCACAAGAAAGGTTTCCCGTCTCGGGTTCTTGCTTGTGCGTCGCCGTTGTCGTGCGCTGTCACCGTCGTAGGGGCGGGGGAAAAGCTCTTCTTCTTTTTCTTTGAAAAGGAAAGACGATGATTTGCATGCGTCGCTTGCACGTTAGCTGTGCGGAGGGGTCGGGCTGCTAGTGGCACGGCTGCAAAGGCTTACTTACATGTGGGGTAAACGTCGCTGTCGCTCTATTAAGGTATTAAGAGGCACCCCAACAAGCCAACTACCAGGGGTTTTGAAAACAAACCTTTACTCCAAACCCCAAAACCTTTACTCCAAAGTTTTTTTGGAGTAAACGTTTCCTTGGAAAACCTTTACTCCAACTCTTTTTGTTTTGGAGTAAACGTTTCCTTGGAAAACCTTTACTCCAAACTCAAATCTTGGAGTAAACGTTTCCATTAAAACCTTTACTCCAAACTCAAATCTTGGAGTAAACGTTTCCTTGGAAAACCTTTACTCCTAAAAACCCGGGCATGGGGGCTTGTTGGTTAATGAATTTATGTCGTTAGGGTAGCGTGCGAGCGTTGGGCGGCGGCTACGAGAGCCGCCGCGCGGCGGCGTCCGCGGCCTCCGCGTCGCGGGCGGGCATAACGTGGGCGTATGTCCTGAGGGTGGTGGCCACGTCGGCATGCCCTAGCCGTGTCTGGACGGCCTTGGGGTCTATCCCCGCCTGTAATAGGAGCGTCGCGTGTGTGTGCCTGAGCGTGTGGAACGTCACGAACGGGGGATAGCCGTTTTCCCTGGCGTACCTGGTGAACCATCGTGAGACGCTCTTGGGGTTCATCCATCCCGCCCCCGTCGTGAATATGGGGGCGTCCTCGGCGTCGCGCCGCGGCGGGAGCTGGTACAGCGTTTCCAGGGCGCGGGCCGTGTGAATCTCCGCCAACATGGAGCGTAGAGCGGGGGAGATCGCCACGGCCCGCGGCTTTCGGCCCTTGGTGGTCGGGCGGCGCGTGGGCGTCCCGCCGTCTAGGGTGACGGTACCCCTCACCCATAGCGCGGGCGGGCCTAGCGGGTCGGATAGGTCGCACGCCCTGAGCGCCAACGCCTCGCCGCACCTCATGCCCGTGTGGAGCGACACGAGGGCGGCGGCTGCGGCGTTCCGTGCGAATTCGGCGCGGGGGCCTCGGCGCGTGCGGTCGGTGGCCACGTTGGCGAGCGCGGCGGCGAGCCGTCGCGCCGCGTCCGAGTCCAGGGCGCGGGCCTCCGTGGTCGCGGCCCTCGGCCTCGGCGAGCCGTCCACCGGGTTCCTTTCCATGATGCCGATGGACACGGCCCACCTGTAGGCCCCGTGCATGAGGTCGCGCCATTGCGCCACCGTCTGAGGGGACAGTCGCGCCCCGCCCCGCCCCCGCAACAGCTCCAATATGCGCCCGTCCACGGCCTCCGTCGTGACGGTCGCGGCGTCTGCGCGTGAGAGTCGCCCCGTCCGCCTACGCGCGGCGCGGCGGTAGGCGTCCACGGTCGCGGGCGCGGCCCCGCGTGCCTCAAGTGAGTCTATGTAGCGGCGTAGCAGCTCGCCCACCGTGAGGCACGGCGAGCGGCGAGCGGCGTCCGCGGCGTCGAGCCATGCGCGGGCGGCTTCCTCGGCCTCGGCGTCGGTCATGCCTGGAAACTCGCGGTAGGGGCGCACCCTCCGCCCCGTGGCCGGGTCTGTCCCTAGATAGGGCCGGACGTAGGGCGTGCCGTCTGCCGTGTGGAGGATATGGAGGGGTTTTATTTCCGTGCCGTCCATGCCGTATAACTTTCATATGGGGTTGGTTGGTGTATGGCTCAAGACGGGGGCGGGGCGTGTCGGTACGTCCCGCCCCCGTCTTGCTCGCCATCGACTAGACGCGCTTCATGCGCCCGTCCTCGGTAATGACGAGTCGCTTGTTTCTCCGGGGGTGCTGGGGCGAGGTAGAGAGGGAATACCCCAAAGCGTCCAGGTGTTGCAAATCATTGAGCGTCCTTGCGGATACGTTCGACGGGTCGGTTATCGGGTTTCTGAGCGTGTGGGAGCCATAGGGGTAGTCATAGCGGTGTGCAATGATGTACATGGCGGTTTCCTCGGCCTTGCCGGGGTCGATGGTCTGCGGTGCGTGGAGTTCTACGCCCATCTGCGCGGCGCGGTCGCTGATCGCGCTTGCAAGTTGGTAATTTCCGCCGTACGTCTCATATAGTGCTCTTAGCTCCGCGGTGGAAATATGGGACTTTGAGAGGGCAAACGCGACGGCCTCGCGCTCGGTGGGGTCGGGCTGTTCCGCCATTCGTGCGTTTACCGATGCCTCAAACTTACCGATTGCGTCTTTTACCTGTGCGGTGGCGGTTCTTATGATGCCTTTCATTTCCTCCGCCCCGGCCTGGTCGCCCGGTTCGAACTCGCCGAATTCGGGGATGGTGTCCCAGGGGTGCAACGCCTGGAGGGCGCGGCGTTGGGACGTCTGCGCGGCTGATTCCATGGAGCTATCACATTTGCTGACGATTCCCTCAATGGCGCTACCTAATGCCGTTATATCTGACTCAAACATGCATTAACTCACTTTCTGCGGCGTCACTCGCCGCGGTCGGTCTTTCCACCATGGCTAGACTTGCCAACACAGCTATCACGCACGGCGGACATTAAAGGTGTAAGCGCTGGACACTTTCCCATTTCTTGATTTGTAGACGCATCTGAGGGGGCGGCGTACCTCCAGGGCGCGCGGCGGGTCTGCTAGCGTCCCCATGACGGCTATTATGGTCGGGCGTGACAGTCCCGTAACCCTTACAAGCCTCTTCACGCTTGTGCAGATGATGGGCGAGTCATGCCCGCAATGCTCGGAGCCTGAGACGAAATGGGGTAGGTACGCCACCACGCGGCGGCATGAGGCGGCGTGCTGCGGCCTGATACGCCCCGCCCTTTCCTCGGCGTCCACCCATGCGAGGCACCCGGCCACGAGGTCGGCGAGCCTGAGGACGTAGCGCGGGCCGTGTCCCTCGGCGAGCATCGTCGGCGGGCCGTCCACCCCCGGCCACCCCTCCGCGTGGGCCTCCGCTTCCGTCATGGCTACGAGGCCAGGCCGAAACGTTCCAGCAGATCGCGGGTGTTGACACGCCAATCAACCCCGATTTTCGAAGCCTTTAGCTCCCCGCTTGCGCACATCCTCCGCACCATGGCGGCGGAGCACGATAGCAGCGCGGCGGCGGTTCCCGTCGTTATGAGCGGTGGCAGCGTCGATACATCCGTTACGGTTGTTTCCTTGCTTGCTGTCTCATTCATGGCACATGAGGCACCTTTCCGCCCTGTTGAGGCACAAGGCAACGCCCCCGCCTCCGTGGGCGGGCTGTCCTGGTCGGGTCTGCCTGGGTTTTGTGCCTCGGGCGCGGTGGTCGGCTGTGGATGCCGGGTCGCGCGCCCCACTCCTGGAGGCGTTGGGAAAGGTTCGTATACGAACTATATAGCACATGACGGCGCGGGCGCAATATGTTTGTAGAAAAGTTTTCAACAAACACAGCGAACACGATAGTTGAACGGTTTCACTCGCCGGGTAGCTCTATCGCGTAAGGCTCCACCGGGCCGATTTCCTTTACTGAGCCTGAAATCAGCTCGCTCGCGCGGCGCTTGCTGTCCGGGGCGGCGTCGGCGTAGATATTGAGCGTCATGGCGGCGTTTGCGTGTCCGAGGATTGCGGACACGGCTTTCACGTCCGCCCCCGCTGCTATCGCCTGGGTGGCAAACGAATGTCTCAAATCATGGAAAGTGACGGCGCGGCCCTGGGTGCCGATGAGTCCGTATCGCCTCGCCATGGCGTGCCAACTGTGGGCTATGGCGTTCGGCGTGAGGAATCGCCCGTCGATGTATCCCACGATGAACAGTTCCCCGAACTCTTTCGGCTTCATTTCCACCCCCCGCCTCATTAGGTCGCCCATGACGTAGGCGAATCGGCGAATAAGGGCGTTTGCAAGCTCCACGGAGACGGGGAGAATTCGGCGGCTCGTCTCCGTCTTTGGCTGCTTTATGTAGCTGCCGCCCTTGGCCGTGCCTATGGCCTCCCTTACGTATAAGAGGCCGTTCGTCGCGTCGTAGTCCCTCCATCTGAGGGCGCAAATCTCGCCTTGTCTCATCCCCGTGTGGACGGCTATGAGCGCGGCAACGGGTACGGGTTCCGGTTCCAGGGCGTCCAGCGTGGCGACCAGTCGCGCGTATCCCTCCGCGTCGAGCGCGTTGGGCTTCGGCGGCTGTCTCTTTGGCGTCCTCACGGCGTCGCATGGGTTCTTTCGCAGTATGTCAACGCTGACGGCGTGCTTGCATGCCTCGGATAGTAGTCTGTGGTAGCTCGTGACCGTCGCGGGCGCTAGCCCCGACTCACTTAGCCCGTTCTCCCACTTTTGAACCATGGTCGCGGTCAACTCTCCCATTGATACGTTTGGAAAACCCTTGTCTATCCGCTTGGCTATGGTTCGGTATCCCGTGACCGTCCGGGCCTCCACGTTCTTTGACGCTTCGAGGTCGTCAATAAACGCGCTCACGTATTCGCCCACCGCGGTTTTAGCGCCCGGTAGGTTTAGCCCTGACGATGCCTCCGCCTCCATCTTGTAGCGCCATTCTTGCAAGGCCTTTTCGGCCTGTTTCCGCGTCCTCACCGTCTCGGGGAACGTGTGGGCCGTCTGCCTCCATTTGCCGCCTGGGGCCTTGTAACGCACGTATCCGACCCATTTACCCGTGCCGGGCTTCTGCCGTACAAATGCGCTCGTGTATTTCATTTCTCCCCCTCGGGTAAGCAAAAGGTAAGCAAAATTTGTTTGCTTGCATGTTATCACATGGCGCGTTTGTATTTGTTTATGGCGTGTTTAACTGCTGTTCTGTATGCGCTTGTAGCGGTTGGATTCTGCCGTTTTTGTGTGCCATCGAACTTCTAATCCGATGGTCGGGGGTTCGAATCCCTCCTGGCGCACCAACAAAACAGCAGGTCAGACATTATGTTTTAGTCTGGCCTGCTTCTTTTTTCGCAAAGTGCACCACGACTGCGCACCACGAAATGATGGGGTCTCGGCGACGAGGGCCTTGCTCGTTCGGGCCCCTTGCGGGGATTCGAACCCGCCTGCCTGACATGAGCCGCTCATGCCCGCCTCAACCATTGCGCGTTCGTTTCGCCTTGTTGTGGGGGCTGTGCATCTCGGCTAGGCTACTGTAGTACGCTAAAGTGCCGCAAAGCCTGGCCAATACGTGGGACAGGTTCGGAAAAGGAGGACACATGCTCGACCGTCGCGACTTCCTGAAGGGTTCCGCATTCCTGTTTGCCGCCCCGGCCATCTTTGGCCTTGCGGGCTGCGGCTCTTCCTCTGGCTCTGAGGCCGCTGCCGTCACCTGGGACGGCAAGACCTTCAAGCATGGCTTTGACCTTGACTATCGTCCGTATTCCTACCTGGATGACAATGGCGAGATCGGCGGCTTTGACGTCGAGCTGGCTCAGGCCCTGTGCGCCATGAATGGCTGGGAGTACGTTTCCGTTCCCTTCAACTGGGATGCAAAGGACGCTGAGCTCACCGCCGGCAGCTGCGATTGCATCTGGTCGGGCTTCACCATCAACGGCCGCGAAGACGACTATCTGTGGAGCAACCCCTATTCCGACAACACCCAGATGATCATGGTGAAGGCCGATTCCGGCATCGCCACGCTCGACGACCTTGCCGGCAAGAAGGTCGGCGTCCAGACCGCGACTTCCGCCTATGACCTGCTCAACGACGAGGAGGGGCAGAAGGCGCTTGCGGACACCTTTGCCTCCCTCGAGGTCTACGACACCTACACGACCGCCATCACCGACCTCAAGGCGGGCGCGGTTGAGGCTCTCGCAATTGACGTCACCCGTGCGAACGAGGCCATCGCAAACGACAGCTCCCTGGTGCTGCTTGGTGAGGCCCTGGGCTCCGAGCAGTACGGCATCGGCTTCCGCAAGAGCGACACCGAGCTCCGCGACCTCGTGAACGCCGGACTCGAAGCGCTGGCCGCCGATGGCACCGTGGCCACCATCGCCGCAAAGTACCCCGAGATCGAGGAGTACATAACCCTCGGCAAGTAAACCCGAGGTTTGACCGTTGCTTTGATGGCTGGCGTGCAAGAGGCTCTCTGCACGCCAGCCAGCTTCCATGTTTCACCCGATAAACGAGGACGAATGCCATGACGCTTTCTACCATGCTCTCGACGATGGCCATCGGTATGCTCAGAACCTTTGGCGTCTTTTCGCTGACGCTCATAGGCTCTCTGCCCCTTGGCATGGTGGTGGCCCTGCTCAAGAAGTCCCGCTTTGCCGTGGTGCGCGGTTTCATCAGCGCCTACATCTCGATCATCCGAGGCACGCCGCTCATGCTGCAGCTGCTGGTCTGGTACTTTGGTCCGTTCTACCTCTTTGGCATGAACATCGGCGGATGGCGCTTCCCCGCGGTCATCCTGGGCTTTGTCCTCAACTATGCCGCCTACTTTGCGGAGATCTACCGCGGCGGAATCGAGTCGATGCCCGTCGGGCAGTACGAGGCCGCGGAGGTCTTGGGCTACACGCATACGCAGACCTTCATGCGCATCATCCTCCCGCAGGTCATCAAGCGCATCATGCCCTCCATCACAAACGAGGTCATCACGCTGGTCAAGGACACCTCGCTGGCCTTCACCCTGGCCTACCAGGAGGTCTTTAGCCTCGCCAAGCAGATCAGCGCCTCGCAGACGTCGTTTATGCCCTTCGTCATCGCAGGCGTGTTCTACTTCGTGGCAAACTACGCGGTCGAGTTCGCCATGAGCCGCATCGAGAAAGCGCTGGATTACTACAAGTAGGGCCGACGGCAGCAAGCGGTCATTGCTCCAGATGGGCTAGACGAGAGACGAGAGCGACATGATCCTCGAGATGAACAACATCCGCAAATCCTTTGGTGCGCACGAGGTGCTCAAGGACATCAGCATAGGCGTGGATAGGGGAGAGGTCGTCAGCATCATCGGCCCCTCGGGCTCTGGCAAGTCCACGCTCCTGCGCTGCGCCACCTTCCTCGAGACCATAGACGGCGGCGACATCAGCTACATGGGAGAGCATGCCGTGCACACCGACGATGCCGGAAAGGCGGTCTATGTCTCGCCGCAGAAGCTCCGCCACTTCCGCAGCTACTACGGTCTGGTCTTTCAGCAGTTCAACCTCTTTCCGCACTACAGCATCCTGAAGAACCTCATAGATGCGCCCATGCACGTCCAAGGCAAGAGCAAGGAGGAGGCCACGGACCTCGCCATGGCGCTCCTCTACAAGATGGGGCTCTCCGAGAGGGCGGATGCCTACCCCTACCAGCTTTCGGGCGGCCAGCAGCAGCGTGTGGCCATCGCGCGGGCCCTGGCCATGAGCCCCGAGATCCTCTTCTTTGACGAGCCGACCTCGGCGCTTGACCCCGAGCTCACGGGAGAGGTGCTCAAGGTCATCCGCGAGCTTGCCGAGGAACACATGACCATGGTCGTGGTCACGCATGAGATGCCCTTTGCCAAGGCGGTGAGCAACCGCGTGGTCTTCATGGCTGACGGCGTCATCGTCGAGCAGGGAGACCCACAAGACGTTTTCGACAACCCGCAGGAGGAACGCACCAAGCAGTTCCTGCGCGTGTTCGAGCGGTAGGTACCCATGGGTATGGCCCCCGATCCGCAGGGCGGACTGCGCTACAGCATCCTCGACCCGACGGGAAACATCACCGCGCTGGTCGAGTCGGAGGTGGCGATACCCGACCAGCCCCTGGTTGCGGCATCCATCATGGAGCGTCACCCCGAGGTCGAGCAGGTGGGCTTTGTGCCCTCGACGGCCGAGGGGGATGCGCGCGCGGGGACCTCCCTCAGGATGGCGGGAGGGGAGTTCTGCGGTAACGCGTCCATGTGCGCGGCTGCCCTCCACTGTGCGCGCACGGGCCTTGACACGCATGAGGAACGACAGGTCTGGCTTCGCGTGTCGGGGGCTGGCGACCCCGTTGAGGTGCGCCTTCGCGAGGAGGACGGCCGCTTCCTTGCGCGCATACGGATGCCCAATGCGATTGCCATCGAATGGGTTGGGCTGAGCTTTGAGGGGACGTCGGAAGACCTGCCTGTGGTCACCTTGGAGGGCATATCCCACGTGGTCATCGAGCGGTCTTCAGCCTTCCATGCCCTTCGCGACGTGCCGCAAGTGGCGGCGCGTGCAATCAGGCAGTGGTGCGAGGAGCTCTCTGCAGACGGGCTCGGCCTCATGTTCCTTGAGCGTGACGGTGACCATTTCAGCCTCGATCCCCTGGTCTTTGTGAGTGGTGGCGAGACGCTCTTCTGGGAGCGCTCGTGCGCCAGCGGTAGCTCGGCCGTGGGCATGTTCCTTGCAAAGAGGTCAGGCCATCCCGTAGACCTGGCGCTTCATGAGCCAGGCGGCGTGTTGCGCGTGACGAGTGACCCAGAAAAAGGGGAGACGTGGCTCTTTGGAAGCGTGCGCTTTGTAGGGGAGTACGCAAAGGTGTGAGGTTGGCCTAGGCGTTGTCTGCGTACTCTTCCTGCAGGCCCCCGATGATCTTATACAGGAGCATGCCGAGCTGCATGCCTTCCTCGGGGGTGAGCGCGACCTTGCAGGCCATCTGACCGGGCACGTCGGCGACCATGTCTTCGAGCGCGAGGCCATCCTGGGTGAGCGAGACCACGAGGCGGCGCTCGTCGGCCGTGTCGCGCGTGCGCTCCACAAGTCCGCGCGCCTCGAGCTTCTTGAGAAGCGGGGTGAGGGTTCCCGAGTCAAGCAGGAGACATTTGCCGAGCTCCTTGACGCTCATCGCCCCGTGTTCCCAGAGGGCCATCATGGTGATGTACTGCGTATAGGTGAGGTCAGCCTTTTCCAACAGCGGCCCATAGGCACGCGTGATGGCCCTCGAGCAAGCGTAGAGGGGAAAACAGAGTTGGTTTTCCAGCTTGAGTTCTTCGCGGGCCATCACGCGCTCCTTATGGCACATTGTGCAACTATGTATCCCAGAACCAGTATGACTATATCAGCTTGGCGATCTGCTCGTCGATGTCCTTTGGCTCCCTGTTTGGGGCAAAGCGGGCCACGACGTTACCCTCGCGGTCGACGAGGAACTTGGTGAAGTTCCACTTGATTGCCTTGCCGCCGATGCCGCCCTTCTGGGACTTGAGCCACGTGTAGAGGGGGTCCTCCTCCTTGCCGTTGACGTCGATCTTGGAGAACTGCGGGAAGGTCATGGAGAAGCGACCGACGCAGAACTCGTGGATCTCGTCGTCAGAGCCGGGTGCCTGGTTGCCAAACTGGTTGCAGGGGAAGTCAAGGATCTCGAATCCCTGATCGCGGTACTTGTCATAGAGTTCCTGCAGGCCGACGTACTGGGGCGTGAAGCCGCAACCTGTGGCGGTGTTGACGATGAGAAGGACCTTGCCGCGATAGTCGCCCAGGCTCTTCTTGGTGCCATCCTGCGCGGTGACGGTGAAGTCGTAGATTGACGGGGCCATGGCGTCTCCTTTCTGTCTGTTGATGGGTTAATAATAGAGCAAAATTAAATTGTGTGCAAACTAAATTTGCGTCACAGTCTCTACTTATGCATCTCCCACATATCCGCCATTCCGGGTACGTTTGCCGCCTGCCCGACCAATCTTGCGCAAATCGGTGTCTTCTTTCGGCATAATCTGAAGCATTGTTGGTTGAGAGGAGCCTACGTTGATTTACACCGTGACATTGAACCCGGCAATTGACTACGTCATGCACCCCCTAACGCTGGACATGGGATTCACCAACAGATCATCGAGCGAGGAGATTCACTGTGGTGGCAACGGCATCAACGTTTCCACCCTGCTGAACGAGCTTGGTGTCAGCAACGTTGCCTTTGGCATCGCTGCGGGCTTTACGGGTGACTACCTGATCAGCCGACTCCAGGAGAAGGGCGTCACCTGCAGCTTCGTGAAGCTTGACAAGGGCTTCACGCGCATTAACGTGAAGCTGAACGGCATCGTCATGACCATCGTCAACGGCATGGGCCCGAAGATTCCCGAAAAGAAGGTCGACGAGCTGCTCGAGCGTCTCGATGGCATCAAGCCTGGCGACACCCTGGTGCTTACCGGCTCCATTCCGTCGTCTCTGCCCGAGAACATGTATGACATCATCATGCGCCGCATGGCCGGCCGTGGCATCCGCTTTGTGGTCGACGCTCCCGGCTCGCTGCTGATGGAGTCGCTCTCCGCGCGCCCGTTCATGATCAAGCCCAACAACCACGAGGTCGGGCGCATCTTTGGTGCCAATCCCGAGACTCCCGAGGAGTGCATCCCCTTCGCGAAGGAGCTTCACGAGCGCGGCGCCTCCAACGTCATCGTCTCTTGTGGCGGCCACGGTTCGCTGCTCTATGACGAGTACGGCGAGATTCACTGCTGCCCGACGGCACGCATCAAGCTCGTCAACGCCACGGGTGCAGGCGACTCCATGGTCGCGGGCTTCATCGCCAAGACTGATGCCGGCGCCGATTACGAGACCGCCATCCGCTTCGCCTCTGCCTGCGGCACCGCCACCGCCGCGAGCAAGGGCATCGCAAAGCGCTCCACCATCGACCGTGTCGTCGAGCGCCTGGACAAGATCATCGCGGATCGCGAAGCAGAAAAGTAAGGCACATAGTTTGGCTCCCATGGGGCGCCGCCACTGGCGGCGCCCTTTTGAAGCGGTTTAGGTTGTTATTCTGATAGGAGGACCCACATGTTTGAAGGCGTCAACGCATCTGACGGCATCGGTATCGGCGTCGCTCGCGTCGCGGTAGAGCCCGACCTTTCCTTCACCCCCAAGCCCGTTGACGACCCTGTTGCCGAGAAGGGCCGCTATGAGGATGCCCGCAACAGGTTTGTCGAGATGACCAACAAGCAGATCGAGTCCATGCAGGCTCGCGGCCTTGTTGCCGAGGCGGGCATCATGGGTGCCCACAACGAGTTTGCCCAGGATGACGGCATCATCGAGCAGGTCGTTTCCGACATCGAGAGCGGCAAGTGCGCCGAGCAGGCCGTCAAGGATGCCTACGACATGTACTACGACATGTTCTCCGCTATGGAGGATGAGCTGTTCCGTGAGCGCGCCGCCGACATCGCCGACGTCCGCACGGGCCTCCTCGCCTTCCTGCTTGGCCAGGAGCTCGTCGACCTCTCCTCGCTGCCCGAGAACTCGATCGTCGTCGTTTCCGAGCTCACCCCCTCGATGACCGCCGACATCGACAAGGACAACGTCGCCGCCATCGTCACCGAGACCGGTGGCCGCACCTCCCACGCCGCCATCATCTGCCGCGCTCTCGAGATTCCTGCCGTTCTCTCCGTTGAGGGTGCAACCTCCAACATCGCCAACGGCAACCTCTGCATCGTCGACGGCGCCAAGGGCATCGTCATCGTCGATCCTTCCGACGACGAGCTCACCGCCTATCGCGAGAACGCCAAGAAGCTCGCCGAGGAGAAGGCCGCCCTCGAGGCGTTCCGCGGCGTCCCGACCAAGACCGCTGACGGCATCGAGAAGCTCCTCGTCGCCAACATCGGCAACCCCAACGACGCCAATGCTGCCGTCGAGCATGACGCCGAGGGCGTCGGCCTCTTCCGCTCCGAGTTCCTGTTCATGGACGCCACCGAGCTTCCCTCCGAGGAGGAGCAGTTCCAGGCCTACCAGAAGGTCGCGCTGCGCATGAAGGACCAGCCGGTCATCATCCGCACCCTCGACGTGGGCGGCGACAAGGAGATCCCCTACATGGACCTTCCCAAGGA